>JAUWIQ010000046.1 GCA_030605285.1 Planctomycetota bacterium | reverse complement strand
ATGGGATTAGAAATTGTGGATTAGGAGACCGGGCATTGTCAGCTTGCGCTCGGTCCCGTCAGATTTTGAATCGTTGCAAACTGATTAATTATGAGCTGAACCACGCGGCCCGCATTTGGGTTTCGCGGATAAAACAACCGGGAAAATAAAGAAAACATGCCCGCTATTTCAAAACGAATGATGAGTCTGGCAAACAAGGTCAAAGACAAGGGGGCGCTGACCGTGGAGCAAGCCGTTGATTTGCTCAAGAGTTTTGAGGCTGTGAAATTTGATCAATCGGTGGAAATCGCCATGCGACTTGGCATCGACCCTAAACAGGCAGACCAGATTGTGCGCGGGTCGATTGTGTTGCCCAACGGTATTGGGCGTACTAAGCGGGTGGTCGTTTTTGCAAAAGGCACCGCTGCGGAAGAAGCTCAGGCCGCAGGAGCGGACGAGGTAGGGGCTGAAGAACTTGCGGAAAAGATTAAAGGGGGATGGCTCGATTTTGATGTCTGCATTGCCGCACCGGACATGATGGGACTTGTAGGGCCTCTCGGAAGGTTACTCGGTCCGCGTGGTTTGATGCCGAGTCCCCGCGCAGGCACGGTGACCCCAGATGTCGGCAAGATTATCGAGGAGTATAAGGCTGGCAAGGTGGAATTCCGCAACGATGCAAGTGGCAACGTACACGCCGTTGTGGGCAAGTTGTCCTTTGACGGCCAGAAGCTGGAAGAGAATGTCTCCGCCTTCATTGATTGTATTACAGGCATGAAACCAGCAACCGCCAAAGGGCAGTACATCAAAACAATTACCATCTCCGCAACCATGAGTCCAGGTATTCGGATCGCGGCATAAGCAGATCGGGTCGTTTCATCAAGGCAATCTGAACAAGCATCAGCATAGAGCGACAAGAAAACACAAAATCAATTGATTTAGTCAGGCGACATCGATCATGAGTAAATATGTCAAAAACTTAATTAGCGAAGAGCTTTCTAAGCGACTTTCTGGGGAAAGTGAGTGTCTCTTGGTGAATGTCGTGGGGCTTGACGCAAATAAAACCATGACCTTGCGTCGTGAACTGCGATCCAAGGACATTCAGTTGATCGTCGTAAAAAACAGCCTCGCTCGACGGGCTACCACGGGAAGCCCTTTGGCCTGTGCATTTGAAGATCTTGAGGGGCCCGTGGCGGTCGCTTGGGGCAGCGAAGATGTGGTCTCTCTCGCCAAGGAAATCGTGCGCCTCGGAAAAGATAGCGACTATGAGGGATTTGTGCCGCGGGGCGGTGTCATGGATCAAGTTTCGCTTACCCCGGAGCAAGTTCGCGAGGTAAGCAAGTGGCCCAGTCGTACGGAACAGCTGAGTCTTCTCGTCGGACAGATTCTTGCGCCGGGTTCAAACCTCGCGGCGCAACTAATCGGTACCGGTGGCGAACTGGCCAGCCAAATCGAACAACATTCTGCGGGAGAGAGTAAACCGACTTAAAAGAAATTCAATTGACCATAACAATTTAGTAACCATCGACTTAGTAACCATCGGCGCGGAACAGATGCGGGTACCGCGAAATATCAAGAAAGGGAGAGATGCGAGATGTCTGAAGAAGCTACAGCGACTATGGATTTTAGCGAGGCAACGAAAGAGCTGGGCGATAAAATCGTCGAAATGACGCTTAAAGAAGCAAAAGAATTGAGCGATTACCTTGAAGACGTACATGGAATCAAACCTGCCGCTGGCGGAGGTGCCGTTGTGATGGCGGGCTCAGCGGATGCTGCCGGTGGAGGCGCCGCAGAAGAGGTACAGACGGAGTTTGATGTTGTACTGGAGAATTTTGGCGAGAAAAAAATTGGGGTCATCAAGGAAGTGCGGGCAATGACCAGCTTAGGCCTCAAAGAGGCCAAAGAACTCGTCGAAGGAGTTCCCAGCAAGGTCAAGGAAGGAGTTTCCAAAGAGGACGCGGAAGCGGCCAAAGCCAAACTGGAGGAAGCGGGTGCCACGGTATCGATCAAATAAGGTATCGATCAAATAAGGTCTCTTTGCTGTTTTGTTCAGAAAAGACTGGATGATTTATTGATCCGTTCGTATCCTTCAAAGTCGCTTCCATCCACTGCAGCGGAAACGCTTATGAACTGCCGGCCAGACGACTGTAAACGTTCTGCAGACTGCCAGATCTATAGAGGGATCCTATCGCTGTTGGTACTTGGCTCAAAAACCGTTTCGCTCACCACCTAAATCAACCCCGTATAAGAATTATTGCTAGGAGTTCGTTGCCTATGGCTACCTCGGCAAAAAGACGCTTGGACCCAGAGAATATTCGCCGTTTTGGGACTCGTGAGGATCGGTACCCGCTCCCCGGCCTGACCGATATCCAGACCGCAAGCTATGAGCGTTTCTTGCAGTACGGTGTGCCTGACGAACGGCGCAAATGTGAAGGCCTTGAGTCCGTACTTCAGGAAATCTTTCCGATTGAAAGTTACGACAAAACTCTGCGGTTGGAATACCTGCGATACGACTTAGGAAAGCCCCGCTACGAACCGGACGAGTGTCGTCAATTGCGACTGACGTACGGCAGACCGTTCCGTGTCTGGCTGCGTTTAACTAAAGAAGAACCCCTCGAAGAAGAGGTCTATCTTGGCGATTTGCCGATCATGCTTGGCGGTGGTGAATTTATTATTAACGGTTCCGAGCGGGTTGTGGTTAGCCAGCTCCATCGCTCACCGGGGGTGGACTTTGTCTGTGAGGCGGATACAAGCGACCGCATGCTTCACAGCTGCCGTATTATTCCTGAACGTGGCAGTTGGATTGAAATCAATGTCAATAAAAAGGAGAGCATGACGGTCCGCATCGACCAAAGCGGCAAGTTCTCTGCGCTGACACTTCTGCGGGCAATGGCTCCAAAGTACAGCCTCAATCGCGACATCATCCGGAGTTTCTACAAGACCACGACTGCAAAGATTGTTGATGGCAGGAGCGCGGCAAAGATCGAGGACAAAATTGCCGTAGATGATGTTGTCTTTCCTGCAAAGAGTGCTCGGGCTGGTGAAATTATTGTCGAATCCGGACATAAAATCACCAAAAATGTGGCTGAGACCATCTGCGCATCGGGGGTGGGCACAGTCCAGGTAATGCCTGAACCCAAAACACCGCTGATTTTCAACAGTCTACTGGAAGACAACACCTCGAGTCACGAGGAAGCCCTCCTTCGAATTTACCAGAGGCTGCGGCCCGGTAATCCACCGCAACTGGAAAAGGCACGCGCACTGTTCACAGAAAAGTTCTTCGATACGAATCGGTACCGTCTCGGGAAGGTGGGACGTTTCCGTATCAATCGAAAACTTGGTTTGAATGTTTCAGAAAATGAGATGACCCTGCGGCCTGAAGATTTACTTGCGTCTATCCGATATTTGATCCGGCTTGTGGGCAATGATCCTGCTGTGCAAATTGACGATATTGATCATCTGGGAAATCGTCGCCTGAGGACGATTGATGAACTCGCTAGCGATGAAATGCGGAAAGGATTTCTCAAATTGCGGCGGACTGTGCAGGAGCGGATGAGTCTCAAAGATCAAGAGGACATGACACCCCGGAGTCTGATTAATCCCAAGAGTATTTCGGCAGCGATAGAATACTTTTTCGGCCGTGGTGAATTGTCGCAGGTTGTTGATCAGACAAATCCTCTCTCCATGCTGACTCACGAGCGCCGACTATCCGCTCTCGGACCGGGTGGCTTGAATCGAAAACGAGCAGGATTTGAGGTGCGCGATGTCCACATTTCGCACTATGGTCGTATTTGTCCGATTGAGACACCGGAAGGTACAAACATTGGGCTGATCTCCTCGCTCGCCATGTACTCTACGGTCGATGAATACGGCTTCCTGGTAACACCCTACCGCCGAATCACAAATGGCAAGCTGACTGATGAAGTCGTTTGGCTTCGTGCGGATGAAGAAGCAGAGGCCTATGTCGCACCAGCAGATGCAGCAACGAAAGATGGAGAGTTGGAAGCGAATAACCTAGTGGCGAGGCACATGGGCGATTTTGAGCTGATTTCGGCTGCTGAAATCGAATACATCGACGTGGCACCGAGCCAGATGGTCGGTGTTTCTGCCGGCTTGATCCCTTTTCTTGAGCACGATGACGCCAACCGAGCCCTGATGGGTTCCAATATGCAGCGACAGGCGGTACCGCTGTTGGTCGCTGAGCCGCCGATTGTTGCAACGGGCATGGAAATTAGTGTCGCTGAAAATTCCAGCATGGTGATATGCGCCAAACGTTCTGGCACCATCAGTTTCGTGGATGCAAATCGCATTGAAATTGGGAGCGATACCTACCCATTGCGCAAATTCGTGGGGCTCAACGAACGGACCTGCCAAAACCAAAAACCAATTGCAACAATCGGTCAAAAGGTTGAAAAAGGAGAGGTCATCGCGGACGGGGCTGCCACCCGAAATGGAGAATTGGCGTTGGGGCGAAATGTATTGGTCGCGTTTATGGCATTCGATGGTTACAACTTTGAAGATGCCATTATTATCAGTGAAGAATTGGTTAAAGACGACTCCTACACTTCGATACATATTGAAGAATTCGATATTGAAATTCGTGAAACCAAGCTGGGAAGAGAAGAGTTCACCTGTGATATTCCCAATGTCAGCGAGAAGGCGCTGCGAAATTTAGACGAGAATGGGATTGTCCAGATTGGCACCTACGTCCATCCAGGCGATGTTCTGGTTGGAAAAGTATCACCCAAGTCAAAAAGTGAGCTGACTCCGGAAGAAAAATTGCTGCACGCCATTTTTGGACGTGCAGGTGAGGATGTCAAAAATGATTCACTAGACGTGCCCTCCGGCGTTGAGGGTATCGTCATTGATACGCAAAAGTTTTCTCGGCGGATGAGTCTGGCTGAGGATGAGCGCAAGCTATTTGAAAAGAAAATTAAAGAAGTAGAGGCTGTCGGCAATGCCCGTATTGCCGAAGTATTCATTGCCATGATCCAAGAAATGCGGGACGTTGTTGGACGACCGCTGACAGATCAAGACGGCACACCGCTTTCCGAAGATCAGGATCCAAAATTCCTTGCGGAGCATGCCGTCCGTTTTGAAATCTCTTGGTTCAACCTTCGTAGCCAGCAGAAGATCGACGCGGTCCAGAAGATTCTAAAAGCTCATACACCGCTTATTGAAGATGCAATTGACACCCGGGATCGGCAGTTAAACTCCATGAAACGTGGTGACGAACTTCGTAGCGGCGTGCTGCAGATGGTGAAGATTTATATTGCGACAAAACGATGCATTTCTACTGGCGACAAAATGGCGGGCAGGCACGGCAATAAGGGTGTGATCGGTAAAATTCTTCCTCAGGAAGACATGCCATTTTTAGAGGATGGAACGCCCATACAGATTATGCTCAACCCGCTTGGTGTCCCCAGTCGTATGAACGTCGGCCAGATTCTGGAAACACACCTTGGATGGGCGGCGGCTAAATTAGGCTTCCAGGCGGTAACACCTGTCTTCAATGGGGCCACGGAAGAAATGATTCGCGAGTGTCTTGAAACTGCTGGGCTGCCAACGACCGGCAAGACGCAACTGTTTGATGGTCGCACAGGTGAACCGTTTGAACAAGAAACTACGGTGGGTTACATCTACATGCTCAAACTCCACCATCTCGTGGATGAAAAAGTACATGCCCGCAGTACCGGTCCTTATTCGCTGATTACTCAACAACCACTCGGCGGTAAGGCCCGTTTTGGTGGACAGCGCTTTGGAGAAATGGAAGTCTGGGCGCTAGAAGCGTATGGTGCGGCCTATATTTTGCAGGAATTGCTTACCGTAAAGAGCGATGATGTCGAAGGTCGCACGAAGATTTACGAATCGATGGTCAAGGGTGAAAACACACTGGAAGCTGGAACACCAGCAAGCTTTGACGTTTTGACAAATGAAATTCGCGGACTGGGCTTAAATATGCAGTTAGAAAAACGTCGGCTCTGATATTTCAACACATCAAACGGCATAACAATTTAATAATCAAACTGATCACAGAATGAATCGTAAAGGGATTCTCCGAGCTGTTTGGGCCGCTGGGAAAAACTTTTATGACTGTTCTCATATGAAGGAGATCTGGTAGATGAGCATTGGCGAAGGCTCCTACGATCGTATCAACGATTACGCGTCAGTGAAGATCAGCTTAGCAAGGCCGCACGACATTCGTAGCTGGTCTTTCGGCGAGGTCAAAAAACCAGAAACAATCAATTACCGTACTTATCGCCCCGAAAAAGATGGGCTCTTTTGTGAACGGATCTTTGGCCCCGAAAAAGACTGGGAATGTTCCTGCGGCAAATACCGGGGAATGAAATATAAGGGGATGATCTGTGACCGCTGTGGCGTAAAGGTTTGTCATTCTCGCGTACGTCGCAAGAGAATGGGGCATATTGAATTGGCTGCGCCCGTTGTGCACATCTGGTTCTTTAAGGCCATGCCGAGTCGACTCGGCAACTTTCTGGGCATAAAAACAACCAGTTTGGAAAAAGTGATCTACTTTCAGGATTATGTTGTCACCGATCCTGGCGACACACCCCTTAAAAAACAGCAACTGTTGACCGAAGAAGAATACCGAACGGCGATTAGCGAATATGGTGAGGGCTCGTTTGAAGCCTACATGGGCGCCGAAGCGATCTACAAACTGATGGCTGGTTTAGATTTGGTCGTGCTCTCCGAACAACTTCGCACCGACCTTGCGGAGACCGGTTCCAAGCAGAAGCAAAAGGAGTTGATCAATCGTCTAAAAATCGTCGAAGCGATCCGCGATAGCGATAATAAGCCGGAATGGATGGTCTTGGATGTGATTCCGGTCATTCCACCGGACCTGCGCCCACTGGTTCTGCTCGATTCAGGAAACTTTGCCACCAGTGATCTTAATGATCTTTATCGGCGAATTATTAACCGCAACAACCGACTCAAGAAACTGGTCGATCTCAATGCCCCCGAAGTCATTATCCGGAATGAAAAGCGCATGCTGCAGCAATCCGTCGATGCCCTCTTCGACAACAATCGCTGCAAGCGGCCGGTACTGGGAAGTAGCAATCGACCCTTAAAATCACTGACCGATATGATCAAGGGCAAGCAAGGACGTTTTCGTGTGAATTTACTGGGCAAACGGGTCGATTATTCGGCAAGAAGTGTCATTGTTGTCGGACCCAACCTGAAATTACATCAATGCGGTTTGCCGAAGAAGATTGCTCTGGAACTTTTCCAGCCATTCATTATTCGGCGATTAAAGGAACTCGGACTCGCGGACACGATCAAAAGCGCGAAAAAAATGCTGGAACGCAAAGACGATGAGGTCTGGGATATTCTGGAGGAGGTCATTCGTAACCATCCAGTCCTACTCAATCGAGCACCGACGTTGCATCGCATGGGTATCCAAGCCTTTGAGCCCGTATTGGTCGAAGGCAATGCAATTCTCTTGCATCCCTTAGTTTGCAAAGGATTCAACGCGGATTTTGACGGCGACCAGATGGCGGTACACCTTCCGCTATCCATCGAGGCGCAGGTTGAATCGCATACGTTGATGATGTCTGTGCATAATATCTTCAGCCCCTCGAGTGGAGCGCCCATCATCAGTCCCTCCCAGGATGTCGTGATGGGGGCTTACTACCTGACGCACTCGCTACCCGACCAAAAGGGCGAGGGTATGGTATTTTCCTCCACCAACGAAGTGGATTTGGCCTATTCTCTCGGTGCAGTTGCTACGCACGCAAAAATCAAGGTCAAGATGCCTCCAGGAACACGGGTGAGGAGCGAGGCGCAGGACGAAACCTTCGAATCGACCATGATAGAAACGACGGTCGGCCGCGTTATTTTTAATGCGGTACTTCCCCACGGTATGGCATATTATAACCTGGCCATGCGGAGTGGTGAGTTGGCACGCGTTATTTCCGACTGCTACCAGGAACTGGGGCGACGTGCCACCATCACGCTCCTTGACGACATGAACCGCATGGGATTCCGAGAGGCAACACGAAGTGGTCTCTCCTTTGCCACCGATGACCTCATTACACCAGCAGCCAAAGAAGAGGTGATCAACCACGCGGAAAAACAGGTGCTAAAAACAAACAAATTGTATGCCCGTGGCATCATTACCGAGGGTGAGCGATACAACCAAGTACTCGATTGCTGGACGCATGCCCGTGAACAAATTACTCAGGAAATGATGGACGAATTGGAAACCGACTACCGACACGAGGGGTATGTAAACCCCATTTATCTGATGGCCGTCTCGGGCGCCCGTGGTGGCGTTGAGCAGATCCGGCAACTTGCCGGTATGCGAGGCCTGATGGCCAAGCCGTCTGGGAAGATTATTGAGACGCCGATCAAAGCAAATTTCCGGGAGGGCCTGTCCGTTCTCGAATATTTCAGTTCGACCCATGGTGCCCGTAAGGGTTTGGCGGACACCGCACTGAAGACTGCCGATTCGGGATACCTGACTCGCAAACTGGCTGATGTAGCGCAAAATGTTGTCGTGACCATGCAGGATTGTGGCACCACACAGGGAATTACCAAGGGCGTCATCTATCGCGGAGAGAAGGTCGATGTGCGACTTGCGGACTCTATCCGCGGCCGCGTAAGTCGTATAAACATCGTCAATCCCATCACAGACCAGGCAATTGTTCACGAAAGTGAAATGATTACGGTTGATATTGCCCGTCAGATTGAGAATCTTGGCCTGGAGAAAATTCAAGTTCGTAGTCCCATGACCTGTGAGGCGCCTTTGGGTATTTGCCGCGATTGTTATGGCATGGACCTCTCTACGGGTGCCCTGGTGGAAGAGGGAATGGCCGTCGGTATCATCGCGGCCCAGAGTATCGGTGAGCCCGGTACGCAATTGACCATGCGGACATTCCATATTGGAGGTGTCGGCCAGCACGATGTCGAAGAAAGCGAAATTCGCTCTAAGAAAGGTGGTATTGTTCAATACACCCGCCTTAAAGTTGTCACCAATCAGGATGGCGTCAATGTTGTCCTGGCGCGAAACGGTGAAATTACAATTATTGACCCAAAAGGACGCGAGCTCGAGAAATTCCCAATTCCGACGGGTGCCTCGCTGTTGGTGGAAGAAAAATCCGAGGTCAAAGTAGGAGACGTCATCTGTCAATGGGATCCCCATAGTATTCCCATTTTGGCAGAAGTATCGGGAACCGTTCGTTACGAGGATGTGACGGAAGGCGAAACGATGCGGCAGGAAAAAGATGTGAGCGGTCACATCCGTCGTGTCATTACGGAACACAAGGGGGATTTGCATCCTCAGGTCGTATTGATGGATGATGGCGGAAAAATTCTCGACTTCTACTATCTCCCGGAAAAGGCCTACCTTGAGGTCGATGAGACGGAGAGGGTCTCGCCGGGCACGTTGATTGCCAAGACGCCGCGCGAGGCCTCGGGGACTCAGGACATTACGGGCGGTTTGCCACGGGTCACTGAAATTTTTGAAGCCAGAAAGCCTAAAGACCCCGCTGTGATTGCGGAAATTGAT
>JAUWIQ010000049.1 GCA_030605285.1 Planctomycetota bacterium | reverse complement strand
TCTTATCCTGAACGAGAGGTTATGGGCAAAATTCTTGCCAATATTGATCGAGAAATTGATGTCATTGTCGTCACCGATGGCGAACGGATTCTTGGCCTTGGAGATCAGGGCGCTGGGGGTATGGGGATTCCTATCGGCAAGCTCTCTCTTTACACGCTCTGCGGGGGTATTCCACCGGAGAGAACATTGCCCATCCTTTTGGATCTGGGGACAAATAATAAAGAACGCCTTGCCGATCCCAGCTACATTGGTTGGAAAAATGAGCGTATTCGGGACAAGCAGTACGATGATTTTATCGAACTATTTGTCCAGGCGGTCATGGAGCGATTTCCTGATGTGCTGCTTCAATGGGAGGACTTTGCTTCGGTTGATGCGGTGCCGATCCTGGCGCGCTATCGAGACCGACTATGTACTTTTAACGATGATATCCAAGGTACGGCAGCCGTGGCGACCGGCACAATTCTTTCGGCAGTGGAGGTTGCCAAAGGATCAGCCGTCGATACTCGGGTTGTGATGGTGGGTGCCGGCTCAGCGGGAATGGGCATTACTCAGCAACTGCGTCGTACGATGGTTCGCGAGGGCCTCAGTGAGGACAAAGCTCGACAACACTGTCTGGTGGTCGATCAGCATGGTTTGTTGTGTGATAATCGTGACGATGTGAGTGAGAATCTCAAGTTCCTTTGCCAGAATGTTGAGGACTTGGCCGATTGGGACTGCGATACCACGACTTCCATTGGTCTTGCGGATGTTGTGCGGAATTTCAAGCCGCATGTATTGGTAGGTGTGACGGGCCAGGGTGGACTGTTTACGGAGGATATTATTCGCGACATGGCTGGTCATGTTGAGCGGCCAATTATTTTTCCGCTTTCCAACCCAACCTCTCGTGCTGAGGCGACACCGGCGGATCTGCTCAAGTGGACAGATGGGAAGGCGATCATTGCCACAGGAAGTCCGTTCGATCCGGTTGAATATGGTGGCAAAGAATTTGTGATTGCGCAGTGCAACAACAGCTATATTTTCCCGGCAATGGGTTTGGCAATCTGTGCGGTCGGGGCGAAGCGCGTGGTGGATGAGATGTTCATGGTGGCTGGCATGGCCTTGCGAGAAGTTTCTCCCGCGCTGAAAGACCATCACGCATCACTGCTGCCGAAACTGGATGATATGCGCATTGTCTCAAAGCACATCGCAATGGCCGTGGCTGCCGAAGCTCAAAAACAGGGTTTGGCCGAAGCAATATCCGAAGATGTGCTCGAGAAAAAAATCGACGAGACGATGTGGGCACCCGAATACCGTCCTCTGAAACTGGCATGATTGCCGTCTTCCCATTTGGCGTTCATTATAAAAAAAGTCAGGCAGGGAGTTATGATCAATCAGAAGGCCGGTTCTTCGCGGCCTCATGTTGTCATTATTGGTGGCGGATTTGGGGGCCTGCATGCTGCCAAAGGACTCAAAGAGGAACCGGTTTCTATTACCCTGATCGATCGACGCAACTATCATCTCTTCCAACCACTACTCTATCAGGTGGCGACAGCCGAATTAGAACCCAATAACATTGCCTTTCCGATTCGCAAAATTCTCTGCAAGCAAAAGAACTGTGATGTTGCGTTGGGGGAAGTGGCTGCAATCGACCTGGATCGTAAATGTGTCAATGTAAATGGTGCAGAAATCTTCTACGATTATTTGGTAGTGGCTACGGGTGCGCGGCAGTCGTATTTCGGCCATGACGAGTATCGCGAGCATGCGCCAGGTCTAAAATCGGTTGACGATGCCCTCGAGATCCGTCGCCGCGTGTTATTGGCGTTTGAAGAAGCGGAGTGGGAGGAGGATAAAGCTTCGCAGATGGCTAAGTTGACCTTTATCATTGTGGGCGGAGGCCCTACCGGAATGGAGTTGGCGGGCGCTATTATGGAATTAGCGTCCAAGACATTACCCAAAGATTTTCACAACATCGATACCGCCAATGCCCGTGTGATTCTCATCCAAGGTGCCGATCGTCTCGTGCCTTCCATGCCGGAGGACTTGGCGCAGCGAGCTCAGCAGGTTCTCGAAAAGGCGGGGATTGAAATTCGGCTCAATACGCTGGTTACGGATGTAACAGACGAGGGTGTGGTAATCGGCGAGGAACGGATTGTCGCAGAAAACATTTTTTGGGCCGCAGGTGTACAAGGACAGGCGGTCGCCAAGACCCTAGGCGTAGAAATTGATCGGGGAGGACGCGTCGTGGTTCGATCCGATCTATCGATTTCCAATCATCCCGAAGCGTTTGTGATCGGCGATGCGGCCGCTGCCATCGATGCTGCGACCGACCAACCGGTTCCGGGCGTGGCGCAGGGAGCAATCCAGGCCGGAGATTTTGTGGCCAGGATTATCCGTAAGGATCTAAAAGGTGTCGGCTTGGAAGACAGACCCGCCTTTAGCTATCACGATAAAGGATCGATGGCCATGGTGGGTCGGGGTAACGCGATTGCGGCGATTGGTAAAACCCACCTGGATGGCTTTTTGGGTTGGTTGGCATGGAATCTCGTCCATGCCATGTTCCTTGTTGGCTTTGGTAACAAAATGATTGTCTTCTTTGACTGGTTCTGGAATTATGTGCGGCATACGCGGCAGTCACGGCTGATCACCGGGGATCCGGAAGTCCACATAAAAACAGTGCGACGGGGTAGCATGCCGAAACAGGAAAATACGGTGTCTCAAGTACAGAATGGAAAGACAAATGACTAAAAAAACCACCGATAGCCCTACAGATCAAGATGAGCGTTTTGTACTCACACCTACTTATGGTGCCCGAAGTATGGGCAAGCCAATCCCAAAATACGAACTTCCAGAGAATGGGTTGTTGCCCCAGACCGTCTATCAGTTGATCAGTGACGAGTTGATGCTCGACGGAAACTCACGATTGAATCTGGCAACATTCGTCACCACGTGGATGGAACCGGAAGCAATGAAGTTGATGTCGGAAAACTTTGATAAAAACATGATTGACAAGGACGAGTATCCCGAGACAGCTAAGATCGAACTGCGGTGTGTCCATATCCTTGCTCGGCTTTGGAACGCGTCGGATTCAGAAACCGCCACGGGATGCTCCACGATTGGATCGAGCGAGGCAGCTATGCTTGGCGGGATGGCGTTGAAGTGGAAATGGCGCGACCGGATGCGGGCTAAGGGAAAACCGACGGACAAGCCTAATATGGTGATGGGTATCAATGTCCAGGTATGTTGGGAGAAGTTCTGCCGTTATTGGGAAATCGAGCCGCGTTTTGTGCCGATGGAGGGCAACCGCTTCTGCCTGAATGCGGAGGAGGCTCTCAAGCTCATTGACGAAAACACCATCGGGGTTGTGGTCATCATGGGCAGTACCTTCGATGGCCGCTACGAGAACGTCAAGGAGGTAAACGACGCGCTGGTCAAGTTTAATAAGCAGAACGGCTACGAGGTGCCGATTCACGTCGATGCGGCGAGTGGCGGATTCATTGCGCCCTTCCTGCAACCGGAGATCGAATGGGATTTTTGCCTGCCACTGGTTAAATCGATCAACACCTCAGGTCATAAGTATGGTCTGGTCTATCCCGGTGTGGGTTGGATCATCTGGCGGGATAAGGCTGAGTTGCCGGAGGATTTAATTTTTCATTGCAACTACTTGGGTGGAGATCTACCAAATTTTGCCCTCAACTTTTCCCGCCCAGGCAATCAGGTGATTGCCCAGTACTATAATTTTCTCAGGCTCGGTCACGAGGGTTACTTCCAGATCCAGAAGACATGCCAGGATGTGGCGCTCTATCTATCAGGCAATATTGCCAAGTTGGGGCCGTTTGAATTGCTCTCGGATGGGAGCGACATCCCTGTTTTTGCATTTGCAATCAGTGGGGCGGCGAATGAGAGTGCAAATTTTTCGGCCTTCGATCTGTCGGATAAACTCCGCGAGCGGGGTTGGCTGGTGCCGGCCTACACGTTTCCTAAAAATCGTACAGATCTTGCCGCTTTGCGGATCGTTGTCAAAGAAGGCTTCAGTCGCGACATGGCGGACATGCTGATTGCCGATCTCCGCACCGCACTTGCCTATTACAAGTCACAACCTACCCATATTCCGCGGGCCGGTGGTGCCGGCTTCCATCATTAACCGGCTTCCATCATTAAGAGGTCCGTAGCAATTGATCCAGTGCGCTGCCAGGGGCCCAGTTGTGTGGACCGCGATCACTGCTCGTGGTGTGCCGTTGAGGAGGTACCCGATATCTCAATCGATGTTCGGTAGTCCTCGATTTCCCTTCAGGCAATCTTTGTGACCGCCCACGGATTTACTCCGGGTTCCATTGCTTGTTGCCCTGGAGAATCGCACGTACGGTGTTTTTTCGCCGGGTGTGCGGATTCCAGATTTCGAAAGTGATTTCGTGCTTAGGGTTTTCCCGAGTCTCCTCGAACAAGACGGCCAACTGACGGTAGCTATCGACCGCCGTGCCATTGATTTTCAGGATAAAGTCACCTGGTATGAGTCCCATTTGGGCCGCCGGGCTATCGGCTGCGACCTTATCGATAATCAGCCCCGAGATATCGCCCTGCTGTCCTAGATAGCCTGTGAAACCGAGGTGGTACCAGTTTTGTTTCCAGGGTTCGATGAAGGCCCCCACCGCGGCCTGATTTCCCGCGGGAAAAAATTGTGAGTATTTCTGAATTACCTCAGGTTGCTGGGAAAACGTCGAAGCTCCCAGGTAGGTGCGGTAGTGGGGTACGTTTATATTTTGAGCACCGGAAGGAGTGTAATAATGATGGTGTACATGAAGCACCAAGGGCTTTTGGTCAGCGGCGTTGGCCTCCGTATCGGTATCTTCCTCCGCATCGGTGGTTAACACCAGGGCCAATAAACTTGCAAAGGTGATCGCAAGAATGACACCTAATTTTTTGGGACAATTTTTCTGCATGGTTGGATCCTTGTGGTAGGGCTTAGCATAATCGGAACGGCCATCCGGTCAAAAATCCCCAGGGAGCCGGTACGGGCAGTGTCCCATCATAATCCCAGTGAGCCAGCTTATCAAACTTGTCTCCAATCAGCTTTCATCGTGTCCTTCGACCTCAAAGCCGTGTGGGAGAGACGGATGTTGGTGCATGATTTCCTCCCAGTGTTTGATCGGCGTATCTGCCGAGGAAAGTTCGATTTGAGATCGCTGCTGACTGGCAATCGCAATGATCTTGGGCCACCATTCCTTGTCCAGGTATTCCATGCGTTCTGCTTGTTCCTTGTCGCTGATCCCCTCCTCATGGGGATTGCGCGGTCCGTGGTCGTAATTCATTTTCCGCCAGCTGTCCCCATCTTCCGGAATATGGCCGTCGAGATCCGCAGGCATATTGTCGGCATGATGGCCAAAGTGCGATTTGTGCAGCATACGTCGTCTCCTCCCGATTCATTAAACGTGCCATCTAGGATTCCCCGAGTGTAAGTGATTTGGCTATCCTTTTCAAAACATGCCCGTTGCCTCCACCCGGGGTCATTCCGCAGTTGGCAGAATATACTGCGAGATTGCGCAGGAAGGCAAAAAAAGTCCATTTTTGGGATGAAAAACAACCTAATTTAGATTATGTTGAGTGAAAGGGGATCCGGTTCGTCATTTTTTGGCCGGAGCCGCTTTCGTAGATACATTACCCTGGAACTGAGGAACCAAATCATGTGCAGGCGAGTTATCTGCCTTACGCTGGGAGTTGTTTGTGTGCTGATCCTTTATCTGCTGAACGATCCTGGAAAAATCATCGCGGCGGATGCTGCTGCAACGAAGCAACCGGCAGCAACCAAGATAAGCGATCAGGCCACAACGCAGACCAGCGCGGCATCCGAGCGGGGAAAAATCTGGAACAGCCCTGAAATGTTGCGGGCCCGCGCTTGGCTCGAAGAGTATTTTCGTGTCACCCGGAAATACACGCCGGAACAAAAACAGGAATACCGACAGCATCTGCAAGAGATGACAGCTCCGCAAATGGAAATGTGGTTGATGCGATTCCAGCAGGATCGGCAAGCGGCACAAAAAGACAATCGGGCGGAACAGCAGGTCCGTGGAGCGGCAGTAAGCCAGGATTTAGGAGTGATCCAGCAAAATCGCAGAGTGTTGCAAAACATCAATCAGGGTGAAAATGCGGCAGCGGCCCGCGAACAAAAAGTGATCAACAAGGATCAACAATTTGCCCGCTCGATGTACAAGCAGAAACAAAGAGAGAGTGCTGAAATGATGATGGAATACAGTTCAGGTTTTGGTTGGGGTTTCGGTGGGGGTTTTTAGCAGGGGATGTCCTTGCGAAGAGAAGAAGCTCTTTGCAGAGCAAACCATACCTCTCGATTCGTAGCACCTTGCGTACCGCTTAGACGAACCACTTAGAATGGTCGTCTTGATTCGGGCAGGCCCCGTTCCTTGCGCCTCTGATTCATCAGGCGCCGATACTCCTGCCACTTGGCCCTCTGTTGTGGTGTTGTATTGGCGAGCAGTTGACGACGCCACTGGCTACGTTGTTCGGGTGTGGAATTTCGCCAACTCGATCTGGAATGTGCCCGGCCACCTTTGTTTTGCGAGTCAGATGCTTCAGCCTTCTGTTCTCTTTCTTGTTGCCACCGTTTACGCCGCTCGTCCCATTCGTCGATCTGTTGATCAAGTTCGGCGTTGCGTTCCTCGGGGGGCAAGGAAAGTACGCGGTCGATCCGCTTTTCAAATTGAGAGACAAAAAACTTCCGCATCTGGCTTTTGGCCACTTCCTTCTGCTGCTCTGGGAGGGATTGGACCTTTTCCCGATATTCAGCCACCTTCTCACGGCGTGTTGCTGAGCGGTTGGCTTCTGCCTCGACCGTATCCGCAGGCGGCTTGTCGAGCGTCTGCTGGATTTCCGCTTGGAGCCTGTCCAACTCTTTCATTTGTGGATTTCCCAGATAGCCAGTGGCCCAGGCCACGGCCAGTCCCATGGCGGATACCGCGACAACGGCAAGCGATATTTTTGCGATCATGGGGGGATGTTTCTCGAGTGGTGCAATAAGAGAGGATTTTATTTTAGGTTCTGGGGGCCAAAATGTTAAAGGCCATCGACATGGCCATCCGCGTAGAGCACATTTCGAGCACCCGGTTGTTCTTCGGGGCCGTGAAACGCTTCGTAGTCATAAATCATCCAATACTCCGAATTGCTTCGTGTTTGTTTTCCGCTAGAAGGACTTTGCAGGGCCTGTTTGCGGGTCTTGCCGGCAAACTTGTGATTGCGATATTCGTAGCTAAGTCCTTCTTTATCAAAGTATTCTTCATCCCCTGGGCAGTGGAAAATAAGTCGATTGTCTTCAATATACGGTGCAAGGACCTCGCTCAAGGATGGCCGTTCCGGTGTCAGGCTGGGTAATACCGCAACATCGGGGTAGCGACCGTTCGTCCCCTGGGCATCCAAATAGACTTCGATCGCCAAGGAGATTTGCCGTAAGTTCGATTTGCAATGTGTGATGCGAGCACTATTGCGGACATATTGGATTGCTGGCATCAAGATCGCAATTAGAATTCCGATCACGACCATGACAACCAACAGTTCAACAAGCGTGAAACCCATGTTCTGGCGATGGTTGCTCCCCAGCGTTGGGAGAATCTCGTGGTATCGCGTCTGCGGGTTGCACATGCTCATCCTGCTATTGCGATCATCAAGGGGGAAAATTCAGATTCGTGATCGTGTTCGCATGCCCTCTGGCCGAATACGCGGACTGCTGAAAATCAATCGGGCCCAGGGACTGCCTCATTATACGCGATATCGTTGCAGTTTTTGATGGTGTCAATGGTTACGTTCTCTTGAGAAAAATTGTCCAGCGGCGTTCCCGTGTGGCGATCCTGACCAATCAGCGTACCGCTTGGTTTGGTTTGCTATCGTCCGCTTGCGTTTTTTGACTGTTGTCGGGCGCTGCGGTTTCTGGAGCCGAATGCATTACGGAAAAAATTCCCTGGGAAGGCCAAAATATCTTCTGGAGCCATCCCGAAAATAGGTCAGCCTCTTTTGTTAAGTGATTTGGCGATAATCAATTGCGCCTGGCCCTGAGACCTTCGGTTCCAGGGGCGAAACCTGGCGGTTCTCGCGGGGTTTCATCACTGGGAGCAGGGCATCTGGTTTCAGCAAACGGAACGTTGGGAGAACAACACGATGTCCAAAGGTAATACAATGGCGGTCTGCGGGTTGGTAATGGTTTCCGTAGTGGCTTTATTCGTTTCGGCTCCTCTAAACTCGGCGTTGGCGGCTCCACCCAAGCTGAAGACGCCCAAGGCCAAAGCAGCGAAATTCAAAGTTCCCAAAGCCGTCAAGGCGGGTTCTAAGGCGAGGTTGGCTACGCGGGCGATGCGCACCAGGTATCCCGGATATCGCCAGCGAAACCACTATCAACCCTCGGTTGTGGCCCGCAGGGCGACTCGCGTGGTGGGGATGCCTGTCGTACGCCGTGTTCCAAGCCTGTCCATTACTGGCGGTCCGGCAACGGGGGTCGTGGCGGGTCAAACGTATGAGCCAACCGGTGTTAAAAACGAGAGTCAGCCGGTTGCAGCCCGTGTGGTGCGCGTGATTGACGGGCAAACCCTGTTGGTTTTCTCGGATGGCGACGAGAGAAAGGTCCGCCTCTTGGGCATTGATCTCGCGGCGGTTGAGGAAGATGAGACCGCTCTTGAAGAAGCGGCCAAGCTGCATTTAGAAAAACTGGTAGAGGGAAAGCGAGTCTCACTTTCTTATGACGATTCCGTGGCTCGAAAGGATGAAGATGGCGTCGAGATAGCCTACGTTCACCGCGACCAGGATAATTCGTTCATCAATCTGCGGATGATTCGTGATGGTTACTCGCTGGCTGCAAAGGCATATACTTATGAGTTGTCGGACATTTTTTCAGGGCAGCAACTGCGGGCTCAGAAAAGGGGAGTCGGTCTCTGGGCCTCTGCTGGGCCTGCCGAGGGCTAGGCGGGGCAGTGGGCAAGAAAAACGTCTCTAGCCCTGAGGTTTGGAATGCGGAGCGTGTTGCCCATCCCAGGGCGATTTTCTCAGGGGGGCGGTGTTAGACAAGCGATGGAGGCGTGATCGTTTGACTCCTGGTCACGGCCCCCGCTTTCGGGGCCGTTTC
>JAUWIQ010000444.1 GCA_030605285.1 Planctomycetota bacterium | reverse complement strand
GACACGGTGTCTGGCATTTTTCCCATCAAAAAGCGCTTGTAGACCAGGATGCCCATCTGCAATGGACCATCGGTGCACTCGGTTCGCGTCTGGCGAAGGTCAACCAGCATGTGGCCCTGGTCGGCGAGGGTGCCACGGCCCAGGTCAACGGGGTGATGTTCTCTGAGGGCAAACAGCATCTCTGCTATCACACGCTACAACACCACGAGGCAGCCAACTGTAAAAGCGATCTGCTGTATAAAGGCGCCCTGCAGGAACAATCGCGGATTGTCTGGCGGGGCATGATCAAAGTCGATCCTGATGCACAAATGACGGATGGCTACCAACGTAACGACAATCTGATTCTTGACCCGGGGGCCCGCGCCGATTCCATTCCGGGTTTGGAGATTGAAGCGGATAATGTTCACTGCACCCATGGGGCAACGAGCGGGCGTGTGGACGAAGAGCAGATTTATTACTGTCGGACTCGCGGCCTCACCCGCAAAGAAGCAATTCGCCTCATCGTCACTGGATTTTTCCAGCAAGTTTCAGATCGTATTCCGCTCGAGAGTGTGCGCACTGCTCTGGGCAATGCCATCCGCAGGCGGATACGCGATTTTGAATAAGTTTTGATTTGGACAGGAATCCCGACTGGCAAAACATTGGCCTTCATGAAAACCGAATCTTGCCATGTCTGACTTCATTCCAGTTGCCCAAATCACGGAAATTGCCGACCCGGGAAAACTTGTCGTCGCCTGCGACGATCGACTGGTTGTTGTGTTCCATGTGGGGGGGAATTTTTATTGTCTGGATGATGTCTGTACTCACGATGGCGGGACACTCGGAGAGGGCGAACTCTGTGGCCTCGAAATCATCTGCCCGCGACATGGAGCCCATTTTGATATTTGTACCGGCGAGGCACTCACCATGCCCGCTACCAAAGACACCCGCAGCCACGAAGTAAAAATTGACGGCGAGAACATCCTGGTCAAGTTACGTGCCTAGCGGAAAAGGCAGAGCCGGGAAAAGTTCATAACCAGGGAATAAACGAATGTCGATAACACAAGACATGGTGCTGGAAAAGTTGAAAAACGTGATCGACCCCGAACTCTTCGTCAATATCGTCGATCTTGGGCTGATTTACGAAATCAAATTCAACGCCGAAGTCGAAGCAGACGCGGGAGACGAATCCGCAGAGGTGGGCGGAGCCGCCCAAGAGGATGAGGCAGCAGGGGAGGGGACCCGGGTACATATCGACATGACGATGACCAGCCCCGCCTGTCCCGCCGGTCCGCAATTAATCAGTGGTGCAAAGAAAGAAGTGCAAGCGCTCGAAGGGGTTGCGGATGTCGCGGTCAAGATTGTATTGGACCCGCCGTGGACACCCGACCGCATGACCGAAGACGCCAAAGATCAACTGGGAATCTTTTAGCGCGGCGATCCCGAGCCGGCGTGCCGCTTAAAAAATCTCTCAACTGTCCGACTCGGTTGCCCAGTAACCTCCACGACCATGGTCGAACTGTGCCTCTGCGCCGCGGATCGACTCGTCAAAGCTGCCCCGATTGAAGACCGTTCGACCCAGCACCCAAGTCCGCACACACCATCCGGTAAGAGAAACGCCATGCCAGGGACTCCAACGGCACTTGGTTTGTTGGGACTCGTTGCGAATTTCTGCCGTCTGGTCCATATCGACGAGTACGACATCCGCATCGTAGCCAACAGCAATCCGTCCCTTATCGACAAGATCCCAAACGCGAGCCGGCGCATCGCACATCCAACGGACAACCTGCTGGAGTTCAATACGCCCCTGATGCACTTGATCGAGCATCAGCGCGAGCGAATTTTCTACCGCTGGAATCCCCGAGGGCGAATGCGGGTAGGTTTGCCGCTTTTCTGCCAGGGTGTGGGGGGCATGATCGGTCGCCACCACCTGGATCACACCTGAGCTCAATGCCTGCCAGAGACCCGCGTTGTCTTTTGCGGACTTGAGCGAGGGATTCATCTGCACGAGAGTACCCAACCTTTCGTAATCCCCCGTGTGAAAGAACAAATGATGGGGGCAAACCTCGGCGGTAATCCGGCCTCGATGGTCCACAAGCAATTCGGTCTCCGCTGCAGTCGAAACATGAAGTACGTGAAAACGATGATCGTGACGGTGTGCCAGATCGAGCGCCCGCTGCGTGGCAATCAAAGCCGCTTCGACGTTACGAATCTTAGAATGATCCGCCACATTCGTTGACGTGGCCAACCGTTTTGCATTTTGGCGTACGGTTGCCTCGTCTTCGCAGTGCGCCGTAATCGGTAACGTCGTTTCCGAAAAAATCCGCTCCAGGACATCCTGTTCGTCCACGAGCAGATCCCCGGTACTCGAGCCGAGAAATATTTTTATCCCAGGTGTGCGACAGGCGGCTGTCAGTTCCGAGAGGTTTTCAGGCGTCGCCCCCATATAAAATCCATAATTCACCCTACTCCTGCGGGCTGCCAAGGCCAGTTTTTGCTCCAGATGATCCCGCGTCGTGGTCGCAGGAATTGTATTGGGCATCTCCAAAAAGGTCGTCACGCCACCTTTCGCACACGCCCGACTCGCAGAAGCGAGATCCTCCTTGTGCGTCAGGCCCGGCTCGCGAAAATGAACCTGATCGTCAATCACACCCGGCAGGAGATGCAGCCCCGTGGCGTCAAGGACCTCCTCGGCATCGACCTGGCCGGCAACATCAATATCAGCAATTTTCGCCCCTTCCAGCAGGACCGAAGTCTGTAAAATCTCCTCCGGGAGAACAACCTTCGCATTTTTTATCAGTGTTTTCATAGCTGCACTTCACAAGCCAGCACGACACAAGCCAAATGGAAAAGACGTCTCTTCTCGAGAGGGCCGGATCCCCGG
>JAUWIQ010000357.1 GCA_030605285.1 Planctomycetota bacterium | reverse complement strand
GGCAGATGCGGGCGGTAGAAACCGCAGGCGAGAAAAAAAGGGGAATCGTCCTTCGCCAGTTGGTCCAGGTTGGCGAGCGTCCTGTTGCAGATTTGATAATCGGGATAGATCTCTTCAGGCATGTCGGCCGCCTCAAACGCGGGACCGTTTATCCGCCGCCCGTTTTTTTCGGTCGGCTGATTTTCAGGCTTGGCCCACGAGATGCTGCGATTTCCCGGTCGCCAAGGAGGCTCGCTCCAGGCATCCGAATCGTCGTCCTGGTGGTGGTAGATTTTGCCGTTGCTGAGTGTGGTATACCCGTGCTTTTTAAAGAGCGCAGGAAGCGACACCACATGCGGCACATCCTGATCGACGCGGGTGAGATAGTTGCGGAAACGATCGGGCGTGGGGCGCAGGCTGGTCATCAGACTCGCCCGCGAGGCACCACAGGTCGCGATGTTGCAGTAGGCCCGCTCGAACCGTACGCCTTGCCGTGCGAGCCGGTCCAGGTTGGGCGTGACCACTTTTTCGCGGCCATACGCGGCAAGCTCCGGACGCAGATCGGCCACCGCAATGAACAACACGTTCGGCCGCGATGGGGTTGGCTCGGCACCTCCGAGAGGCAGCACCAGCAGACTCAGGCCGAGACCCAGCAGGGAACGCAGCAGAAAACGGTCAATTCTGTATCTATCCCTAGCGGACATCGTCCTCTTTCCACCAGTCGGGACCGTCGGCAAGTACCGCCCGGTCGTGATCGATCAGTGCTTTGCGCATTTTGGCAAACCGTTCCGGATACCGGCTCGCCAGATCGGTCGTCTCCTGCGGGTCCTCTTGGAGATTGTAGAGTTCAAAGGTTTTCAAATCGTTCGAGCCGACAATCTTCCAATCCCCCTCGCGGAGTCCCACTTTGTATTGTTCGGGTGCAAGATGATTCCGCCAGTAGAGCGGCTGGTCCCGCTCGATCGTGCGGCCCGCAAACAGGGGCACGATCGAGGTGCCGTCGATCACCCGATCCGCAGGCAGCGGGATGCCCGCAATCTGACAGATCGTGGGAAACAGGTCCGAACCGATGATTGGTGTCTCGCACACACTGCCGGGCTTGATGTGCCCGGGCCAGCGGATAATGCCCGGGACGCGGATCCCGCCTTCGTGGGTGTGCCGCTTGCGTCCCCGCAGCCCACCGGTCGCGCCGCGGGTGCGGCGCCCCCCGCCCGGTACCCTCCCCTCGGGCCCATTGTCCGAGGTAAAGACCACCAGCGTGTTGTTCGATGCGCCCAACTGATCGAGCGCTCGCATCAGCAGGCCGAAGGCATGGTCGAGTTGGGTGATGTTGCCATGGTGTTGCCGGATCCCCTCATCTTCAATCTCTTTGTAAGGTTCCATAAACTGACTTGCCGACTCGATCGGCTGATGCGGTTCGTGCGTCCAAACAGTAAGAAAAAAAGGCGCATGGTCTTTCTTTTCTTCTTTGAGCCAGCGGCCCGCTTCTTCGACGGCCACGACGGCCGAGGGCCCTTCCAGTTTTCCTGCTGCCTCGCGGTTGCGGACGTAGTTGGTCGGATTGATGTGATTGGGGCGGGCGTTGTGTTGGGTCGCCAACCACCAGTCGTAACCGTGGTCGTCCGGTTGGGGCTGCTCGGGTGAGTTGAATTTTCCGTTCAGGTGCCACTTGCCGACATGGCAGGTGGCATAGCCCTGCTCGCGGAGCAGCCGGGCAATCGTGATCTCACTCTGCCGCAGGTGGTAGCCGCTACCGTCGGGGATCCAGCGCCAGACCCCGTTGCGGTAGGGCGTGCGGCCGGTGAGGATCGCTGAGCGGGACGGAGAGCAGACTGCGCAGGCGGAGTAGCACTGCGTAAAGCGCATCCCCTCGGCGGCAAATTTGTCGAGGTTGGGAGAGTGAATCAGCGGATGCCCATAACAACCCAAATCGCCCCAGCCCTGATCGTCGGTCAGAAAGATCACGATGTTGGGCCGCGCCTGTTTTTCCTCGGCCGCTGTGGGGCGCAGGGCAAACGTGCAGAAGAGTACCACAAGCAACGAGAGAATTTTTACCGAATGCGTCATGAAATGGTCGCCAGAACCTCTGGGGGAGAACCGCTTGTGTCGGGAACCTCATTTTAGGATGCGGCACGGGTTTTGCCAAACCGAGCGAAAATTCGCGCGCCCATCAGCAGCGAATCAGTGCGGGTTGGAGGGCATCATCTCCCAGGCCTCGAGCAGCGGCACCCGGCAGCTGCCGCCACGAGCGAAGAGCTCGATTCCCAAACTATCACTCCGCGAGGGATAGATCCGCCGCATCACCGCCTGACGATCGTTGGCAAAGACTTCCACAATCGACTTATCGACAAACACCCGCAGCGTCAGCAGCTCACCCTCGGAACGTTCGAAGGGTGCAGCCTCGAGAGTTTTAGTTTTATCCGTGAGACTCGCCTTGCGGGCATCAATCTTCAACTTCTTTTCATCCGCATCATAAAAAATCAAAGTCTCTTCTTCATTGCCGGGTGAGCAGCGAACCTTCACCCCGCACTGCCGCGCGGTATCGGGATCGATCGTGAGCCGCAGCTCCAGACTGTCTCCGCGGAACTCGAGTTTTAATTCCGAATCGGCCGCCACGGTCAAGTTTTCCAGCTTCTGCCCATTGTAACGCAGTCGCTCCAATTCCTCGGGGACCTGCATCCGCAACGTTCTGTCCGCAGCGAGCGAGAGCACACGCGGCAGGCTCATCGTCCCCGACCAGCCGTAATCGGCCTGCAGCTTCCAATTGGGTCGGTCCTTGGCCCAGGCCCACATGATGCGACGGCCACGGTCGTCGAGCAGGCTCTCCGGGGCGAAGAAACTGTTGTCGGCCCAGCTCATCTGCTCGTGATGCGTGGGATGGAACTGCTCGTCTTTCCATTCGCCCAAGTAATAGCGGGCACCGAGATCGTGACTGATGCAAAGCAACATGTGCCGGTCACCCAGTTTGAAAAAGTCGGCACACGAGACATCTTCGCTGATATCGACGCCGGCCACCGTATTGGCCAGCAGGTCGCCGCGGTATTGCCAGGGACCGGCCAGCGAAGGTGCCCGGGCGATCCCGGGCCGCTTGCCTCCAAAAATGGCATAGTAGTTTTCTCCTTCGACCCAACCGTAAGGATCCCAGGAATTGTATTTGCCGTGATGCGGATCGCCCGGTTTGGTTTTGGGTGTGATCGGATTCGATTCGAGTTTCTTCCAGTCATCGAGGTTCTCATCCAACGCAACGGCCATCGCATTGCCCTGCCCCACCTGGTGGTAGCACATCGTGGGCACACCCTCCTTGTTGACAAAACAGTTGCCACTAAAGATGCCTGTGAGCAGTTTGGTCGGATGGTGCCGCCAGTGGCACAGATCGATACTCGAGACATGCCCCCAGTTATGGCCTCGATCGTCCTGAAAAATAT
>JAUWIQ010000153.1 GCA_030605285.1 Planctomycetota bacterium | reverse complement strand
ATACCGACAAGAATACTTTAACTGTAGATCTTTCTGAGGATGAATTGGCAAATCGTCGGCAGAGTTGGGTCGCCCCCTCGTTGAAAGTGACCCGCGGCACCCTGCATAAATACATTAAACTTGTTCAATCGGCATCGGAGGGTTGCGTGACGGATGAGTAGATTGATAGATTCCGGCGCCGCCTGGGAGGCGCCATTTTTTCTCTCAAGAAGGTGGTGGATGTCATTCGGCAGTCGCCTTGTGTTTTGCTCCAAGTTGTCATTAGAATGTGGCCGTTTGTATTTTTAGAGCCACTTGTGGATGTTGTCACGACTGTGTGGTTGTAAGGCGTGGTTGTAAGGCGAACCACAATCTAGTTAGCACCCCAACATTGGGTGCGATGGGGGTGATCCAATGGACCAAGTTCTCTTGCTGACCCATGACTTCGGATTCTTAATGTCCGACAAAATGCCCGACAATTCCCTCACGGGACAGGGTTGGCAGGGCTTCACAGACACCAGTTTCATGATCAGTTTTGTGCGCCGTCTACTGCTCGCAATCTTGCTAGCGGCGGTGATTGCCTACCATCCCAAAGTCCGCAGGAAATACGATAGTTTGGAGGATGCAGAAGCTCCCAAGAGTTTTATTCTCTATTCTTTTGTGGCTGCCATTATCGGTACGGCGGTCATGGTGTTTGGGGGGGTCGTCGGTTTTGTTGTCTTTGGCATCGGTGGGCTTTTGCGGTTTCGCACGAACGTGGGTTCGGCGACTCAAACGGGCAGAGTCATTCTTGCCACGGTGATTGGTCTGTGTGCGGGCTTGGATTTGTTGCATGTGGCAATTATCTCTACTATTTTTGGTTTTCTACTGATTTGGATATTGGATTGTCGCCGGACGTATTGCATGGTGGTGCAGGGGATACACAAAGGTAAACTGGTAGATGCGACGACCGCTTACCGCGCGGTGTTGGAAGGGGCCAACTGCCGGATTCTTGGCGAGCGAAAAAATATTTCCAAAAACTCCATGCGCTTAATATTTCGGGGTCCGGAAGATTTGGATCATGACCAATTGCAAGAAAAGATGGAGTTTGATCTGCCAGAAAAGTATCACGGCGCAATCGATTGGGAATGGCTATGAGGGATGTTTGTGCCAGGAGCCTCATCGCGCTGCTTGCCTTCTGGGCGGTATTTCAATTGGGGCGTCTCGATGCAGCCGAGATACTGATCACGACCCATTCAGGCGACAATGTACTTTGTTATGATCTGCAAAAAGGATTGTTGACTCAACTGGTCGCGCGCAAAGAAGGCAGACTGAAACAGGCTCGGGGGATGACTTATGGGCCCTCAGGCGACCTTTTTATTTGCAGTTCGGGGTCGTCGAATTGGGCAGTGTTGCGCTACAGTCCTGCCGGTCGCTTCCTAGGCGTGTTTGCAATGGGTGGTGGTCTGGCTCACCCTTATCAGTGTCTCTTTGGCCCGGATGGCCATCTTTATGTTGCGGGTCAGGACAACAATGGAGTCCTGCAGTACGACGGTAAAACGGGTGAATACCGGGGCGCTTTTGTTGAACCGGGGAGTGGGGGCCTCGATGGTATCCGTGGCATTGTTTTTCATCCGAGTGGTGATTTGCTCGTCGCGGGTCGGGATAACAATGCGGTGTTGCGTTACGAGGCAGTTACCGGAAAGCCCAAGGGCTACTTTGTACAGCCCAGGAGCGGAAATCTGGAACACCCGGTGCAGTTGCATTACGGTTCGGACGGCCATCTCTATGTGGGGTCCTCACGCAACGATCGAATCCTCCGGTTTGATGGAAAAACGGGCCAGTTCCTCGACATCTTTGTCAAACATAAAGCGGGAGGACTTCGTCGGCCGGCCGGTTTTATCTGGGGTCCCGAGGGTAATTTTTATGTCGCCAGTCGGCGCAGCAGTCAAGTACTTCGTTATGATGGCAAGACTGGAGAATTTCTTGGCGTGGTAATTAGTCGTCGCGATGATAAGCGATTGCACGAGCCGGAATTTTTGCTACATCGAAAAGGAATCCAGATACAGAAGTAATGGATCAAATCTGAAACGAACATTACGAATCCAATCTTTATCATACGAAAATTCGTTAAAACGAGAGAAGTTTCTGTCCCTTTAGCGCGCGACTTTTTTTTGCAGTTTGAAAGGAATGATTGTGAGTAAAAAACGTTTTCGTCCCTCACGCCGGGGCGCTACGCCAAGTATTGCCGAGCAGATGAAAACTCGCGCCAGGGCGGTTGAAGCAAAAGGCAAGAAAGTGATCTCGCTGCAGGTGGGACAGCCGAGTACGGGGGCTCCTGCGGGCGCACTCGAAGCGGTCCACAAAGCGAGTGAAAATAGTATTTTAGGCTATACCAGTTCAGCCGGAATTTCAGAACTCAGGGAGCGGCTCGCCAAAAATTATCAGCAGCTGTATGGCGTTGAGGTGGATTCTGAGCGGATTGTGATCACGTTTGGGGCGTCCGGCGCGATGATCCTTGCCCTGGTAGGGTGCTTTGATGTAGGCGCTCGTGTTGCCCTGCCACAGCCCTTTTACTACGGGTACCGTCACGCGATGGGGACGCTTGGCGTGGAGTGTGTTCCCTTCGATGCCCTCATGGAAAATCACTTCCAGCCTACCGTGGAGGATATCGAAAAAATTGAAGGTCCGATCGACGGGCTAATTTTTGCCAGTCCAGGTAATCCGACGGGTGCGATGATGCCCGCGGAGCAAATGAAGGAGCTTGCCGAGTATTGTGAACGCCGTCAAATACGACTGATCTCAGACGAAATTTACCACGGCATTGTCTTTGATGACGAAGTTCCGCAACAAACAGCGATTGCCTATTCCAACGAAGTTATCGTGGTCAATAGTTTTTCTAAATACTACTCGATGGCAGGTTGGAGACTCGGTTGGATGGTACTCCCGGAATATCTAGTCGAGCCTATTTCGAATCTTGCGCACAATCTCTATCTCTGCCCGCCCGCCCCGTCACAATTCGGAGCGCTGCACGCACTCGATTGCAGCGAAGAATTAGATGGCCATGTCGCGCGCTACAAAACCAACCGTGATATTCTTCTTAAAGAACTGCCCTCGGCGGGATTCGATAAGTTTGCGGCACCACACGGCGCATTTTATCTTTACTGCCACGTCAAACATCTCCATGAAGACAGCCTGCAATTTGCGATCGACATGCTTGAAGGGTGTGGCGTGTTGGTAGCTCCCGGTAGTGACTTTTCAGTCCGCCATGGGCACCACTTCATCCGCTTTTCTTATGCCGGTGCGACCCAGGACATTGAAGAGGCGGTAAGCCGTATCAAGAAATGGCGTGCAGGAACTTGAGGGTCCTGCACATTGCCTTCCGATTCCAGCTGAAAACATATTTTGTCAATGGAATCAGGTGCTTCCGGAAGCTTGCGATCGGTCCACTTCTCGGACTTTCCTCTCTGGAGAGGGTCCGTTGAGGCGGTGGCGGGCAATTCCAGTATCGATGTCTGCCCCAGGCGGCAGGGCAGGTCAGGTCAGATACGATTGGGGCGGGTTCAGGAGGCTGCCTTCGTTGCTGTGTCGAAAGTGCTTTTTACACGGGGTCGTTGCTGGCGGGTGGCAGAACCGATGCGGAGAGGATCGCGGCAATTCCAATCCGGTATACCAGCCGATGTTTGTCCGTTGATCGACAATATTGGTGGGAGCATGGCATCGGTTCCAGAGGAAATCCAACGACGACAGATCGATCATTTCACCAAGGCAGATCCCGAATATGGCCGTCGCGTAGCCGAGGGCTTGGGGTTGCGGAGTTAATTCGCATCAGATCATTGGATGGTCGGCATTCGGGCTGCTTGGCAGCAACGGTGTGAATGGCTTTGGGGTATGCGGCGAAAGGGAAAGAGAGGCTATTGCTCTTGCCACAGAGATTGAAATGCTTTGTGGATCATCTTTTCGCAGCCGACGGCAGGCGGACCGAGATGAGGAGACATGGTCTCATGGCCACCCCAGTTGGGAAGGCATGCCGCTTCGTAGCCCCCGTTTGCACCCATTGCGAGTGCCTGATCGGTGCCAATATAGGCACGGCCACCGTTCGTCAGGGCGAACACCATGGTGTGTTTGAAGGGTGCATGTTTATCGATCCAAATTTCGTACTGGCTGAACGTTTCGTAGGACATTCCCAGCAGGCACCACTCGTTGCCCAGCATGACGCCGTATACGTCGAAGCGACGAGCCGGAGGCATTTTTCCACTCTCTTGCGCAGCAGAAATTTTGTTCAATTGCTTCATTCGCGCTGGATTCCCTTTATTTTGTTGTTTTAAGTCCGTGAGGACCTCGGGCGCGGGTAGTGCTCGCGTAGGAAGTTGAATCCGCTCCTCCCGTAGCGTGAGCTTGGTTGCCCCCAGCGGCGTGCTCTCTTGGATGGCTTTTAAGACCGCTTCCGCCAATTTGTGACCCGCAGCATCGGCATCGGCGAGCGAGCTTCTCAGTGGAAAGCTATTGATGTTTCCGCAACACCCCTGACCATACATAGGGATCACATCTTTTCCGAGTGTTTCGCGGATCTTTGCCACCGCCGCACCGGGAAAATCGGCACTGACAAGATTGTTTCCTGGCGGGACAGTGACTGGATGGGCCGGATGTTCGAACAAGACGGCGATGGGCCAGTTTGTTTCTCGGCTTTTAGCGACCAGGACATTGACCCAGGGGACGGCGGGTCCCTCTCGGTTGACCCCCATGTGCGTCCAGCCGTTGGCTTCGGTAATGCGACGGTTAAATCCAACCTGCACCGCTGCGCGACCCGCGTGGAGGGTGACAGGAATTTGTTTCTTTTTCGCCTCTGCCACGACCTCGACGGCCCCTTTGTGTACCATGCGGTTCCATTGAGCCTCCCGAGGGTTTTCCTCTATGGGGTGCTCGTAAAATTCGTCCCAAATCATTTCGTCTGTCCACGCTTGCCCGGGTGTTGGTGTGGCGCGGAGCCAACGCGATGAGTGGGCGTGGCTGCAGTTGAAAAGAACTTCGTCCACTCCAGTCTTCTCTTTCACCCGACTCCGCAGTTCATCCATCGCAGCGAAACCGGTACAAATAATGTCGGCCGTGATGATGGCGACTGAGGTACCTTCCGGGTCTTCAAGGACGAGCGCGCGAATGAAAAGCGGATCGCGGATCCCCACATTTGGTCGCTGGGCGTGAATTTCGATACCGACAGGTGGCGATATCTCCCGCTCGGCTGCGCCTGCGTGGATGCTGTTTGGTGGGACGCTTTGCCCGCTTGCGTCAATGGCGACCAGCGAGGAGAAGGAGAAAACCAAGATTCGCAGCAGAGGAGACGATTTCATGGTCATTGCTAGATTGATTTACAGGCGGGCAAGATCAAGCCCGTTGGGAAGCCCCAGCCAGGTTTTACTCCCCCGGGACTAAGCCGGAAAGATATCCAGGTGATCGTCTTGGAGGATTGAGGAGATTTCCCGCCAAGCGGCATCCCGATCCGTTGTTTCAGGGCATTGCTCCGCGAGCCAGTCATCGATCGTGCCTGTTGAGTCACGCTCCAGGAGCAGCGGGTCCCCCTGGGTTGTGGCGGAGGGCAGATGCGTTTCCGCTGAATTCTGGTCCGCAAACCCTGGATCGGAAAACATCAAGTCAACCCAACCCGAGAATACTTCGTTATCGAACGGGCTT
>JAUWIQ010000484.1 GCA_030605285.1 Planctomycetota bacterium | reverse complement strand
GGTAAGCTAGAAATGAAAGGCGGTCCAGCGGTGCGGTTGCGACGGCCGAGAGCGCAATGCCGCGTTTTGCCAGTTGGGCCTCACCGTTTTCAAATTTGTTATTGCCATTCACGCCGATCCCAAGGACGCCACAATCGGTCTTTGCGGGGGCCTCCATGAGGATTCCCGCTACTTTCCGGCCATTGAGAAACACATCGTTGGGCCATTTGAGTCCGAACTCACCTTGAGGCAAAAAGTGTTTGCCTGCCTCCAGAACTGCAACCCCGGCAGCCAGACCCATGAGCGGCACTTTCTCTGCGGGCAGGCCAAGGGACGTGCGGTTAATAATCAGCGAAAAGGTGAGGCTTCCCGGCGCGGAAAACCAGCGGTTCCCCTGTCGTCCCCGTCCGGCGAGCTGCTGTTCCGTATAAATCAAATGGGCTCCGGAGGGCGGGGCAATATCGGAGATCAGGGCCAGGGCCCGTGTATTGGTCGAATCCAGGTCTTCATGGTGTTCGGCCGACTCAATAAAACTCCGCTCGCAGAGTTCGAGAATCTCTTCGGCGTTAATTACCCCGTGTTCGATTGCCGTCATTGGGTACTCCAGAAGATGCTCATTTTTCAAGGCAAGCTGCCGACACGGTCGGCCGCGAGGATGGCTTGAACTACCTTTTCAGGGGTCACTTCGAATGGTTCATTATGCACCAGTGACCCCGGTTCGGTAGCCGCCTGGGCAATGTGTCGCAACGTCTGCTCATCGGCGGCGTCGAGGCCCACCCCAGCGAGGGTCCTCGGCAGGCCGACATCGCGGCAGAAAGCGACCACCTCCGCAACAACCTCTTCCGCTTGCGCTTCGAGCATTAAGTGCACCAGGACCCCAAAAGCCACCTTTTCGCCATGCAGATAGGAGTGGGTCCCCTCGGCCACGGTCATCGCGTTGTGGATCCCGTGGGCCGCGGCCAGCCCCGCCGATTCGAAGCCGATGCCCGAGAGCAGGGTGTTGGCTTCAACCACGCGCTCAAATGCGGGGGTCACCTCTTGATTTCGCATGTCGGCGAGTGCCGTACGGCCCTCCTCCATCAGGGTGCGGTAACAGAGTTCTCCGATCTCGGCGGCGGCGAGCGTGGTCAAGCCACCACGCAAGTTTTCCCGCGCTCCGGCGACGCAGGCTCGCGCTTCAAACACCGTCGAAAGACCATCCCCCATCCCGGCAACGAAATAACGAAGAGGGCTCTGCACAATGACTTCGGTATCGACCAGGACCAGGTCGGGGTTGTGCGAGAATGAGTGAAAGGTTTCATAAACTCCGCGCTCGCTATAGATCACGGCGATTGCACTGCAGGGCGAATCGGTTGAGGCCACAGTGGGGCAGCTAATAAATGGGACTTTTATTTTGGCTGCCGCGGCGCGGGTGGGATCGAGGACCTTGCCACCTCCGGCAGCCAACAGGGTTGCGGCACCGCTGCGGCGTCCGACTTCGGCAACTGCGTCGATCTCGGCAATCGTACACTGGCCAGCAAAGGGATGCAGTTGGCAGGGGATGCCAACGCTTGCGAAAATAGTTTTCCAGCGCTTGCCGAGCAGTTTCGTGACCGTGGGTCCGGCAACAATCAGGACCGGGCCCTCCAGCCCCAAAAAGGCCATCTCGCCAACTAACTGGTCGGTGACTGCGGGCCCCTGGGTATAGCGGCCCGGAGAGGAGTAGACATTCTGCACAGCTGATGGTTCCTGAGGGCAAAAGGTTGGTGTCAGGGGAGCGTTTTCGTGATGATCCCAAGCTGCCAGGGCAGGGTGGGGTAGGGGGCATGCGAAGCGCTCCGCAAAATCCCCTGAATCAACCAACGACCCTCCGCGGGATCGTACTCGAGGCGCTGATCGTAACCACTCCGCAGCGCCTCACCATGGCTGACCATTTCAGTCCACTTTTTCTCTCCCTCGGCATCTTGGAGTTGATCCCCCGTAGCGTACTGGTCCGTGCTCTTTTTCCAAGGTCCCCCGAGTTTGTCCGCGGTCGCGAGCCCATAACAGCGTCCTTGGGGCGTATTGCGTTCGTAGATCATGTGGTACTGCGCATGATCCTTGACCTTGTAGATATGGGCCGCTTCGTGCACATCGGCAAAGACTTCGTTGGCAGTTCCCCAATTGTGTGGAAAATCAGCCAGCCGGGTGCTGCGGTGCATGATGCCTTGGTGTCCTTGGGTGTAAAATAGATGGGCCTCGTCTGCATCACAGATAATCCAGAAATCGATCCAATTTTGGGGATTGTCTTTGCTGAGCAGCGGCTGGGGATTGCTCCAGCCCTCCACATCCGAGATCTCCACGTTATGGCTCAGCATCGGCTGGTAGTTGGAATCCCGATTCTGAAAGAGGAGATACCATTGTATGTGCGGGGCAAAATAAAAGATCTGAGGAGCACATCCGTAGCGATCATTCTTGCTGCGAAATTTAGGCAACTCGTATCGGACCGCATCCTGCAACTGGTCTAAACGGGGTGCCCGCACATATCCGGTCGTATAGGCCCCGCGACCTCGAGCCGTAAAAAACAGATGCCAGTTGCCCTCGTAAAACACAATCGAGGGATCTTTGACCGCGACCGAATCAAAACTTCCCGCCGGGCCG
>JAUWIQ010000450.1 GCA_030605285.1 Planctomycetota bacterium | reverse complement strand
GGTATCAATACCTCGTTGATGATTGTGCTCGCCTATGTCCTTTGCTCGCTGATCAGCGGGTTTGGCGGACTGCTTTTTGCCTTGGATTACGGATCGATTCAACCGGATAGCTTCGGCAACTTCTACGAATTGTATGCCATTGCGGCAGCGGTGCTTGGAGGCTGTAGCCTCCGTGGAGGAGAAGGTTCCATTTTTGGAATTATTTTGGGCGCGGCGCTGATGCGTTTGCTGATGAACTCCATCAGTATGCTCGGTATCGATGATCAGCTTGAGCCAGCGGTCATCGGGATTGTGATTTTACTCGGCGTGATGGTAGATGAACTCGTTAAACGCTTTGCGGCACGCCGACGATCTATGAAGCAGGCAAAAGAAGTGGTTGCCTAGGCTTTACCATGGGAATGGGCAGCCTCCACCCGCCGCTAGGGAATACGAAGCGGTGCCGGCCGGGTTACTTCTCGGCATAAGTGATCAGATCATCGGCCAAATCGTTAAGCCTTCCCTCTAGCCGCTGCCGACAGGCAGAGACATCTGCCCCATCCTCTGGCGGATGATGGACGAACAGGTAAAACTTAATTTTCGGTTCGGTACCCGATGGGCGGATTGCGACATAGTTGCCATCGGCCTGAAAATCGAGAATCAGCAGATTCCCGTGTGGCCCGGCGAGCGATTCAACATTCCCCGCAGCATCGGTCAGCGTTTGATCTAAATAGTCACGGATGCCGATCACCTGCATGTCGGCGAGGACCGCAGGCGGATGCCCGCGGAAGCGATCCATGACCGCCAGCATCTCTTCCATGCCCGTTTCGCCCCGCTTGTAGACCGAGATCGTTTTCTCGACATGGCAACCGTAGCGGTCAAACAGGTTTTCCAATCGCTGGCGCAACGTAATCCCTGCGGCTTTACATTCCGCGGCCATCTCTGCGGCCAGCATCGCCGCCACCGGTCCATCCTTGTCGCGGGCATACTCACCGACGAGATAACCGTGTGATTCTTCGGCGCCGAAGGCGAAGAGACTCGGGTCGTGCTGATCGATCGTGTCGGCAATCCACTTAAAGCCTACCAGTAAATCACCATAAAAACCGACTCCGTAGGCTTGGGCGATGCGCTTGAGCAAGCGGGTTGTAACGAGTGTGGTCACCACGTAGTGGTCGCTAGAGAGTTGTCCGGCGGCCTGGCGGCGAGAGAGAATAAATTCGCCGAGCAATGCAACAATTTGATTTCCCGTGAAAGTTTCCCAGGGCCCACTGCTGTCGAGGGTTACGGGCGCCGCAAAACCGATGCGGTCACAGTCTGGATCGGTTGCCAGGGCTAAGTCCGCGCCGACGCTGCGGGCCCGTTCGATGATCGCATCAAAAACGGCGACGTTTTCTGGATTCGAAACGTGGTCCGGGACGTTGGGAAAGTCACCATCGGGCGTCGCATGCGGTCCAAATTCCTCCACATCCACAAAGCCATCTCTGGCCAGGGCAGGCAGCACGGCCGAGCTGCCGACACCGTGCAACGGAGAATAAATAATTTTCGCATTCCGCGGTCCCGGAAACGCCTGATTGACAACGGCATCGATATACGCCGGATCGATTTCTTCTTGGCAGAGTGCAATCTTGCCTTCGGCCACGCCGCGATCGAAATCTTCTTGCACGATGGTTTCGACGTTCATCACCTGCTCGATTACCCCTGCGTCGTGCGGAGGCACCAGTTGACCCCCATTTTTCCAATACGCTTTAAAACCGTTGTCGCTCGGTGGATTGTGACTGGCGGTAATCATGATTCCGCAGGCACACTGCTTATAGCGCACGGTGAAGGAAACGCAGGGGGTGCTGTGGAATCCTTGTAAAAAGTAAACCTTGAAACCCGCGGCGACCATAATCTCTGCGCAAAGCTTGGCAAACTCGGCTGATTGATGACGCGTGTCGTAGCCGATCGCACAGGCAAGATCGGCTTGTGACTCCGTGCTGGCTTTCACGTAGGTGGCCACCCCTGCAGCACTCTCGCCCATCGTTCGCCGATTGATGACCGCCGTCCCAATCGGATACATTTCTCCCCGGCGCCCCCCGGTGCCGAACTCCAACACTTTCCAGAATGCTTTATTGAGTTCTGTAAATTGCGATTTTTCAAGGTGTTTTACAACGTCCAGTGCAAATTTCTGATACTTCGGGTTGGTCAGCCAGGATCGTATGTTTTCGGCGGCAGCCGGGGAAATATTTCCTGCTTGTTTCGCTGCTTCCAGTAAAAGAAGCGAATCTTGTGATTCCATGATGTATTTCCAGTGGCAGTAAAAGAACGAGCGGCCCACAAAGGTTACATTGTGCCGCGCTTTGGCAGAAGAGAAAAGGGTCGCGGGTCCTTGGTGACCTCCATGTGGAGTTCGTATACTGCTCAAGATTTCAAACCCCTTTTTTCTGGAGTCTCAACGTGAGCGAACTGATTATCAGCGTGTCCGGCCTGAGGGGAATCGGGGGAGAAGCATTGCCCGGTGAAGTCGCCACAGGCTATGTACAGGCGTTTTCCAGCCATCTTCCGCCCGGATCTTTGGTACTGACCCGCGACGGGCGGGCCAATGGCCCCCCGCGGGCGGATATCATCAAATCGGGACTCAGTTGGACCGGACGGGATGTCCTTGACGCAGGAATTGCGGCGACGCCCACCACAGGTGTTTTGGTCCGAGAGAGTGGTTCCGCCGGAGGCATCCAGATTACGGCCAGCCACAATCCGGCTCCCTACAATGGGATGAAACTCTTCGCTGGGGACGGTCGTGTCGTTCCGGCGGATATCGGCGATGCGGTACGACAAACCTATCTCGACCGCTCAGTGGCCGCCGAGGGTTCC
>JAUWIQ010000103.1 GCA_030605285.1 Planctomycetota bacterium | reverse complement strand
TCGATGCGAGAGCGAACCAAGGAGTTGTCCAAGGAGGTAGGTAATGCCGGCGAGGGGTCGCAGTAGCTCGCGATTGACCCAGCAACAGAGAATGAGGCGGATCGCAGATAAAAACAAGGGTTTTAAGAGGTTTTTCGGCAATAGTTTTGGCAGCAGAGCACGCGTATATTTGTAAGGGTAGGTCCTTTTAGCAGCCCACCGTTGTGGTGCGAGGACCGAGCGGTGCGGGGATTAATAGGATGAGCAACCGAGAGGTGACAAACATGGTTTCCGTCGACGTTGGCTTTGGTTTCCTTAGGCGGCGTTTCCGTTGGGTCGCCCTGTTTGCGATTCTGGCCAGCATGGCAGGTTGGGCGGAATCCACCCATGCCGAGTCCTGGGGCAGCCTCAAGGGCCGCTTTGTCTACGAGGGTGAGATTCCCAAGCAGCCGAAGTGCAACGTCGATAAAGACGGTGAAGTCTGTAAAAAAGAACATCCTTTGGTCGAGAGCCTGATTGTGGATCCCGAGGGGGGTGTTGCCAACGTGGGTGTGTGGCTTGTGACCAAAGGGGTGGCTCCCCATCCCGACTACGAAAAAAACAGTCAAGAGACCATCGTGATGGACAACAAGCATTGCCGTTTTGAGCCGCATTTTGCCGCCGTACGTGTGGGGCAAACCTTGCGGCTGACGAACTCTGATCCGGTGAGTCACAATGTCAATGGAGGGAGTTTTCGTAAAAACACACCCTTCAACGACAATCTTCCCCCTGCTAATTCAGTCGATAAGGTGTTCACCGCGGAAGAACGGCTCGGGGTGCCCCTCTCGTGTGGCTCGCACGGCTGGATGAAGTCGTGGGTCCTCGTTAAAGAGACGCCTTACGTGGCAATTTCCAATCCGGATGGCACATTCGAAATTGCTAATCTTCCTGCGGGCACCAAACTTGAATTTAAGACATGGCATGCGCCGAGCGGTTATATCATGAGCCCGAAGGTCGCAGGCAAAGAAGAAAAATGGAAGCGCGGCCAGTTTGAATACACGATCCAGGAAGGCGAGAACGACCTGGGGGATATTTTACTCAGTCCGAAAGAGTTGCAGTAGTTTTTGATTCACTCGGTGACGAATGGGTGAGCGGCCTTTAATGAAGCGAGGCCTAGGATGTTGAGGTACGAGACAATGCAGAGACAACTTTTGCTGAACCCCCGATTTGTTTTAGGGGTGATGATTCTCCTGCTGTTCGGCATGGGCACAGCTGCGGCCCTGTTGGCTGCGGAGTCCCGCGGTACCTTGCGAGGGCGATTTGTCTACGATGGCGAACCTCCCGAGCGCAAGAAGGTCTTGGTAACCAAGGACAAAGAAATCTGCGGTGCGTTGGGTCTTCAGAATGGACAGTTGGTGGTTTCGGAAGATGGGGGGATTGCCGATGTGATTCTCTGGGCCCGCACAAAAAATCTTCCGGAGCTCGAGGGGGCCGCCAAGGGGGGCACGGTGGAACTGGATAATAAGGGCTGTCGTTTCGAGCCGCATGTCGCGACGATGCGGCCTGGAGACACCCTCAAGGTCAAAAACTCCGATCCGACGGCCCACAACACCCAGATCAGTTTTAGTGCCAACAGTCCTTTCAATGAGGGCATTGCAGTGGGTGGAGTCAAGGAATTGAAGCCGCGTAAGGCCGAGCGTTATCCTGTGGATGTTTCCTGTAGTATCCACCCCTGGATGAAGTCGTATCTTTTGGTCCAGGACACGCCCTATGTTGCCGTGACCGATGCGAATGGAAACTTCGAAATCAACGGTTTACCCACCGATCGGGAAATTGAATTTCAAGTCTATCATCCAAAGTCCAAGCAGATTAAGGAGGTGACCCGAGAGGGCAAGGCAGTGAAGTGGAGGCGGGGGCGCTTCAAGACCCAAGTCGATGAGGGCGGTAGCGATCTGGGAGAGCTGCGAGTCAGCCCCAAGGAGTTTGATTGAGAGGAAGGTAGGTTGCCCAGTCGGCAACCGCTACGTAAGAAATGAGGTTGTGGCTTGTGATCCAAAGAAGGCATCTAAGATTAAGTTTGCTGATATTCTGCGTCCTGCTCGCGGCGGGTTGCCAGCGCGAGTCGCTGCGCGGGGCGATACCCAATGAGCAGGCCGCCAAGCAAATGCGAATCGCCCTGGCAGATGCGGAGTCGGGTAGTGCGACCGTCGAGCAGGTCAAGGTTCAAGAGCGGAGCGGCTGGGGAACGCTCAAAGGCCGTATTCGCGTGGTTGGTGATGTGCCTCCGAACCGACCTTTGAATATCAATAAGGATCGGGCGGTCTGTCAGCCGGGGGGTGCCGTTGTGCGCGCCGAAACCGTGGAGGTCGATTCCGCCACTGGGGGCATTGCCAATGTCCTGTTCTACGCGTTGGACCTTCGCGGGGAGGATGTTCACGAGGATGCAAAGGGTGGTAAGACAGATAAAATCTTTTACGACCAGAAAGTCTGTCGTTACCGTTCCCATGTGCTGCCAGTCCTCTCAACACAAACGCTGGAAGTAAAAAATAGTGATTCGGTTTCACACAATACGCAAATTCAGGCAAAGCGGGCCCGCTCGATCAATGAAAACATTCCCCCGGGAAGTTCCATCAGCTACACCCCGGGGAAAGAAGAGAAAGAGCCGATTAGTGTCAGTTGTGCGGTCCACCCGTGGATGAAAGCGTACTTGCTGCCCCGGGACAACGGTTATTTTGCGAAGACGGGAAAAGATGGAACCTTCGAAATTGCGAATTTGCCGGCGGGTATCGATTTGTCACTGCAGGCATGGCAAGAAAAGCTAGGAAAGAACTTTAAGAATATTAAGGTCAACGGCGAAACAATCACCTGGAAGCGCGGGCGGATCCCGCTGAAATTAAAACCCAACGAGACCGTGATGTTGGATGTCGAGATACCTGCAGCGGCGGTCCAGTGAAAATCTCAACGCGAGCGCAATGATTCGATCGTTCTACAAACTGAGTCGATTTCCCTTGGAAAGTGTCCAGGTCTGCTGCTGCTGCTGCGCGAGCCTGTTGTTTGCGATGGCATTCCTGGGGGGCTGTTCCAACGAGATACCCTATTTCCGCGCCAATTTGGTGGAGATTGAAATCGAGCAGGACGTAGACGAACCTGTGACAGAAGATCAGCAGCAGGTCATTGCGGAGACACTGTTGGCCTTGTTTGGGAGCCCGGACCACCCCGTCAATCCATTTCCCGGCGATCCAGAAATCGTGGCGGCTCCGAGCCCACTGAAAGTTTTTGGCTTCGATGTTGAGAAATTGAAAATTGCGGCCGGGAGAACGTATCGCGATGCGGAGGGTAATCAGCATGGCCTCTATCGCTTGCATTGTGCTCACTGACACGGAATCACCGGTGGCGGTGATGGGCCAACGGCACCATTCCTCAATCCCTATCCACGGGATTATCGTCAGGGTGTGTTTAAGTATAAATCAACCTTTGGTGCAGCCAAGTCAACGCACGACGATCTCAAACGCGTCCTGGTCAATGGGGTCCCCGGGACCTCGATGCCCTCGTTTAAGTTGCTTCCGGATAATGAGATCGAAGCCCTCGTGGAATACGTCCGCTATTTAAGCGTACGGGGTGAAACGGAAATTAAATTAATCGAACACGTTGCTGCCGAGGGTGAAATGCCCGGTGCAATTACGGAAATTGCAGGGGGCTTTCCCCTGGCGTTGGATGAGGAGGGGATTCCCGAAGAGGAACCGGAGGACGAGAATATTGTGGCCTCGGTCGTGGCTCAGTGGCTCGATGCGCCGGCTCAGATCATCTATCCGGTGACGCCGCCGATCAACTTTCTTGACCCGAATCCAGAGCAGCTCACCGCAGCGATTAACCGCGGTGAGGCGTTGTTTTATTCAAAGAATCTGCAGTGTAACAGTTGCCATGGTGATTCGGCCCAGGGTGATGGCCAGCAGGATAAATACAGTATCTGGTTCAAGTGGCGGGAGGATCTCAACACGAATAATGATGATCCTGAGGAAATAGTCCAGGTGGTGCATCAGTTTCTGGAAGTTGCCGCACTCCAGCCCAGAACTGTCCATCCTCGCACCCTGCGACTGGGTGTGTATCGAGGTGGGCGGCGGCCGATTGATATCTACCGCAGAATTTATTCAGGAATCAACGGCGGTCCGATGCCGGCTCAGGGGACCGTGCGAGGAATTGAAGGTGATGCGGTTCCCGACAAGGAAGCGGGCGGTAGTATTCCGCGGAGCCAGATATGGGATGTGGTGAGTTATGTGCTTTCACTCCCCTATGAGCAGCTCAGCAAGGGACCAGTACAACGCGAGGGATCCCAATTTACGCCAAGGTGAGTACGGAGAATCAGTAGAAATAATTTTATCGCCCCAGACGCGATCAAGGGAATAGAAAGCGTAATGGGTTCTGTATTCAGCAGCGAGATGCGGCCTGTCGAGAAGAGGATCTCAGGGGCTGTTTCTGGGTGCTGAGAGAAGTTGGTGGAGAGATAAAGGTGGCCAAATACTGGAGCTGGTTATTTTTCTTAGTGCCCGTACTCGGTGCGGGGCTCTTCTGGGTGTCTGCGGACAGCCAGAGCTGGCCGCTATTGCAACACTGGTTTCCACGTGATGTTTCTGAGTACGGGCACATTATTGACAGCCTGTTCATGGTGATTCTCTGGCTTACCGGAATTGTGTTCATCGGTACGGAGGTTGCCCTGGCGTGGTTCATGTGGCGCTATGAGGCGCACACGAATAAAAAACAAGTGAAATTCATCCACGGCAGCCATAATCTTGAGGTGGTCTGGACGGTCATTCCTGCGGCGACCTTGCTGTTCATCGCGATCTACCAGATGAATGCCTGGGCCGAGACGAAAGTCCGGGAGCCGAATAATCCGGGGTTGCGTGTCGAGGTGACAGGACGCCAGTTCGAATGGCGACTGAGGTACCCCGGGGAGGATGGCAACTTCGATACGCCCGATGATTTGTATTCGGTCAACGTGCTTCACGTTCCAGTGAATGAGGACATCCTGGTGGAGCTAAAGAGTGCGGACGTGTTGCACGATTTCTTCCTGCCGAATCTGCGCGTAAAGCAGGACGCAGTGCCCGGGATGAAGATTCCCGTCTGGTTCAGAGCCACGGAAACGGGTGTCTTTGATCTGGTCTGCGCGGAGCTTTGTGGATGGGGGCATTACAAGATGAAGGGGCATATCAAAATCGAATCGCGAGAAGAATTTGACGCCTGGCTTGCGGATCTCAAACAAAAGCAGCACCAGTCGGTCATGCCGCCGGGAGAGGATGAACAATGAGTACTGCATCGACACGGGATCAAGGGCACGCGTCACACGACCCGGTGAGGTCGCATGGGATTGGGCATTTTATCGGCACGTACGTATTTTCCCGGGACCACAAAATCATTGGTCTGCAGTTTTTATTTTCCACTATGATTTGGTTTCTGGTGGGCGGCCTCTTGGCCCTGGCGGTGCGTTGGCAGGTTGCCTGGCCCTGGGGAGAAGGTGCCCCGTTTGGGATTCAAGGAATGCCCATCCTGGGAAATTTGTTCTTTGCCGAGCAGGGAGGACAGATCTCTCCCGAGTTCTACACCATGCTGTTCACCATGCACGCCACCGTGATGATCTTCTTTGTGATCATTCCGATTCTCGCAGGTGCCTTTGGGAATTACCTGATTCCGCTGATGATTGGTGCCGATGACATGGCTTTTCCAACGCTCAATATGTTGAGCTATTGGTTCATGTGGCCCGCATTTGTTGTGATGACAGCAGCTTTTTTTGTGGAAGGAGGCGGACCGGCGGCAGGCTGGACCTCCTACCCGCCGTTGTCGGTCTTAACCGAGGCGGCACCGGGGAGCGGGACGGGGCAAACCTTATGGCTGGTTGGTGTGACGCTTGTGGGAATCTCGTCGATGATGGGTTCCATCAATTATTTGACGACGATCTTGCAAATGCGGGCACCGGGAATGACCATGTTCCGGCTACCGTTGACGATCTGGGCAATGTTTATCACGGCCCTTCTGCAGGCATTTGCCCTGCCCGTACTCACTGCGGCCGGCTTCATGCAGTTGGCGGATCGGTTGGTAGGGACAGGCTTTTTTCTGCCGGATGGCGCAACGGCCAATAACATGGCGGCGGCAACGGGGGGTGGTCAACCGCTTTTATGGCAGCACCTGTTCTGGTTTTATTCTCATCCGGCGGTTTACATCATGATCCTGCCCGCCATGGGGATGGTCTCTGACATCATCAGCTGTTTTGCAAGAAAGCCGATATTTGGTTACAAGCCGATGGTGTATTCGATTTCGGGTATTGCCGGCCTCGGTTTTGTGGTCTGGGGCCACCACATGTTTGTCTCGGGAATGAATCCTTTTTTGGGAATGACATTCATGGTGGCCACGATGATGATCGCGCTGCCCAGTGCGATTAAGGTGTTTAATTGGTTGGGCACGATCTGGGGCGGCAAGTTATTGTTTACCACACCAATGCTTTTTGCCTTATCGTTCGTCTCGATGTTTATTATTGGCGGACTCTCGGGAATATTCATGGCCGCCACGCCGGTTGATATTTTTATTCACGACACTTATTTCATCGTCGCGCACTTTCACTACGTCCTATTTGCAGGAACTGCGATGGGAGTCTTTGGGGCCATCTATTTTTGGTTTCCAAAAATGTTTGGGCGCATGATGAATGAGTCATGGGGCAAAGTCCATTTCTTTTTTACCTTTGTTTTTTTGAACGGCACATTTTTCCCGATGCATATTCTCGGTGTGGTTGGTTTTCCTCGCCGTCTGGCAGATGCCTACCAATATGCGGTGTTCCATAATCTGCAACCGATGAATGAATTTATCACCTGGTGCGCAATTGGCATGGTCGCTACCCAGGCGGTCTTTATGGTGAACTTTATCTACAGCATATTCTTCGGTAAAAAAGTGGGACGGAATCCCTGGGGAGCCAATGGCTTGGAATGGAGTGCTCCCAGTCCGCCGGGACACGGCAATTTTGACTT
>JAUWIQ010000041.1 GCA_030605285.1 Planctomycetota bacterium | reverse complement strand
GAGAATTTGACGCATCCGCAGGTTCATAAGCGGATCCGCCAGGCACTTGAGCAACTGCGGGAGGAAGAAGAGGTCGGGGTCGTCCTGCTCGACGTCGCCTTGCTCCTGAAAACAGATTGGCATCCCCTCTGTGAAAAGATCATTTTTCTCGATACTCCGCTAAAAAAACGGCAAGAATACGCCGCACGGCGGGGTTGGGACGCGGGGCAGCTGGCCCGCCGGGAAGCCTGCCAGCTTCCGCTGGAGAGCAAGCGATCGCAGGCCGATTTTGTACTCCACAATTCAGGAGATTTGGTCCGGCTTCGCGAGGAAATTCGCCGCGTGTGGGATTCCCTTTTCGGTCCCCAAATGCCAAACTAAGGGTGCGATAGGGGGTTTTTTTGGCTTTTCCGATTCATTCCTTTCTGCGTCCACTCGTTTTTCCTGCGCCGCATTTTCCTGCAACAGTTTTTCTGATGTCAGGATTGTGTACGGCCTGATCCATCGTCCGAAGACTCGTCTCCGAAGGGCACATTCGTTTGCCACTGCGTGTTTTCTCATTGCAGGAGTTGTCTGTGATGACTGACAGTCAAAATACTTATAAAAATAAAAGTTGTTCCGACAATACGGAAACACCGCCCAAACAGGACCCGCGGGCAACTCCCCACCAGGACCGCGACCCACCCATCACGAACCTGGATGAGCAGCCGATTTCTCTTGCTGAAGAGATCGCTGACGAAATGGATCGCCCGAGTCCTCTGTCCAAGGAGGCTCAGGAAAAAACAAAGTCTGGTGAAATCCATATTGCGGAACTGCAACGGATGAGCATGGGAGAATTACAGGAGCACGCCGGCAAGCATAACCTCTCCGATATTGGTGGTCTGAGAAAGCAGGATCTGATTTTCAGAATTCTGAAAGAACAGGTCAAAATGAACGGGCTAATGTATGGCGAGGGGACGCTTGAAATCTTGCCTGATGGCTTTGGTTTCCTCCGCAGCCCAGACTACCACTATCTCTCCTGTCCGGATGACATCTATGTATCTCCCAGCCAGATTCGCCGCTTCGGGCTCCGGACTGGCACCACGGTTTCTGGCCAGATACGTCCCCCCAAGGAAAACGAACGCTACTTCGCGCTTTTGCGAGTCGAAGCGATCAATTATCAAGACCCGGACCTGATGGCGGAAAAAGTCGATTTCGACGACCTCACACCGTTGCACCCAGACCAAAGAATTATTTTTGAAACGACTGCGGACGAAATGTCGATGCGTGTATGCGACCTAATTTCGCCCGTTGGTTTCGGCCAGCGCGGACTGATTGTCAGTCCACCAAGGACTGGCAAGACGATCTTGCTACAGCAGATGGCCAAGGCAGTCCTGACCAATTTCCCCGACTGCTACGTGATTATGCTGCTCATTGACGAGCGACCGGAGGAGGTCACTGACATGGAGCGGCAGGTTCATGGCGGGAACTGCGAGGTCATCAGTTCAACTTTTGACGAAGCATCTTCACGGCATGTCCAGGTTTCGGAAATGGTATTGGAAAAAGCGAAACGCATGATCGAATTCGGTCATGATGTCGTCATTTTTCTTGATTCAATCACTCGACTCGCACGAGCCTGGAATGCAGAATGTCCAAATTCCGGAAAAATTCTCTCCGGCGGTATCGATGCCAATGCAATGCAGCGACCCAAACGATTCTTTGGTTCAGCCCGCAAGATTGAAGAAGGCGGATCGCTGACGATCCTTGCGACGGCATTGATCGATACGGGCAGTAGAATGGACGAGGTCATTTTTGAAGAATTTAAAGGAACGGGCAATTTGGAAATCGTACTGGATCGAGCGTTGGTGGATAAGCGTATTTGGCCGGCAATCGACATCAATCGCAGCGGAACCCGACGGGAGGAGATGCTGATGGATCCGGAAGAACACCGCCGCGTTTGCATCTTGCGACGAGTACTGAATGAATTGAACGGCCCCGATTCGATGGAACTTTTAGTTTCGCGTTTGCAAAAAACTAAAACAAATGCTGAATTCCTCATGAACATGAAATCGTAATTCTCTATCATAATAACGATCAATAGCGCGAGATTTGGAGAAAAGAATACTCCTTCTGCAGGTAAATCGGTAATGACAAAAGAAATCCAAGGCGAGCAGGTCGCCCCGGAGGGCCAATTAGGCATCGTGGTTTCACGATACAACCACTCGATCACTACGAAACTTCTCTCCGGAGCCGTGGAAACGCTTTTATCAGCAGGTGTCGCCGAAGAGAATATTCACGTTGCCTGGGTACCGGGTGCTTTTGAAATTCCTTTGGGAGCACAGAAAATGGCAGAGGGAGGTCGCTACGAGGCGGTTCTCTGTCTGGGTGCCGTAATCCGTGGAGAAACGGCTCACGATCAGCATATCAATCGGGCAGTCAGCCTGGGAATCACAGAAGTCGCCCTTTCAAGTGGAGTTCCCGTCTTGTTTGGCGTACTCACGTGCGATACGCTCGAGCAGGCAATCCAACGAGCCGGTGGTAATGCGGGTAACAAAGGCAGCGAGTGTGCCAAGGCGGCGCTGGAAATGCTCAGCCTGCTGGGCCAGCTGGACGATTGACCTTCTCGAAAAATTTTAATCCACCAGCCGTCAATCTTTCAAAATCTCTAGCAGCATGTCACGTCGTAGCCGAGCTCGAGAAGTTGCCTTGCAGGTACTCTTTCAGGATGACTTGAATCCAGTCGATCCACCGCCTGACGCGATCTCTTTTCTGAATCAGCGGCTCACCACAGCCGATCTGGTCGATTTGGCGACCACTTTGGTCGTCGGCGTACGTCGTAACCGTGATCAACTTGATCAACTCTTGCAGACGGCCGCAGAAAATTGGACTGTTTCACGGATGGCGGCTACGGATCGTAATGTCCTTCGCCTGGGTGCCTTTGAATTACTCTATATGGAAACTCCCAACCGGGTCTCCGTAGATGAGGCAGTCGAATTGGCCAAGCGATTTGGATCCGCACAGTCCGCATCGTTTGTGAACGGCATCCTGGATCGCTTATTGAATACACAGAATCCTTCTCCGGAGTAGGAATTCCTAGCAAAAGAAATCCCATACGTTTCGAGTGGAACCAGCTCACCAACTGTGGATACCCTGAAGCACTTTCCCTTACGGACCCAAAACCATCAAACGAAACGAGTAGCTCACTATGGGTTTGTTCGATCAGTTCAAACAAGGGTTACAGAAAACCACTCGCGTGCTCAAAACGGATGTCCGCGATCTGTTTAAGGCGGAAGGACGACTGGTTGATGATGAATTATTGGACGAATTGCTCGAAGCACTGATCACTACCGATATGGGGGTTAAACCGGCCCAGGCAATTGCGGATCAGATCGGCAACGACTTCCGTGGCCGAGTCGTCCGGTGGGAAGATGTGCTGACAACGGTCAAGGCCCAGCTCAAACAACTTCTCACGCAGGATCAGACTTCTTTGCGGTTTGCAGAAAAAGGACCGACTGTCGTTTTGGTCGCTGGCGTGAACGGAGCGGGCAAAACGACCTCGATCGCCAAACTGGCAAAACGCTTCCTCGACGAGGGAAAATCCGTCGTTCTCGGCGCTGGCGACACCTTTCGAGCGGCTGCCGTCGAACAACTCTCTATCTGGGCCCAGCGACTTGGGGCTCGCTTTGTCCGTGGCGAACCTGGCCAGGATCCAGCGAGTGTGGCGTATCGGGCTGTTGAGACCGCGATCGAGGAAAATATTGATGTCTGCATCGTCGATACTGCCGGTCGTTTGCAGACTCAGAAGAACCTCATGCAGGAACTTGGCAAAATCCGTCGCAGCATCGCCAAACAGATTCCTGAGGCTCCTCACGAATCGCTGCTGGTACTCGACGCGACCACCGGACAAAACGCTATCGGCCAGACCACGCAATTTTCAGAAGCTATTGATTGCACTGGTATCGTGCTGGCAAAACTTGATGGTACCGCCAAGGGGGGCGTGGTCATTGCGATTCGTCAACGTACGGGCGTGCCTGTGAAGTTCATCGGCTTCGGCGAACAGTTTGGAGATCTGGCGGAATTCTCTCCCGACGAGTACGTCGATGCCCTCTTTGCCGATGTGGATGGCGCCAACGCGAATGGTGGGGCCTAACGGCAATTCCTACTAAAAATAGCCATTCGGTCCCCAGCCCATGCATTCAAAACGGAGTGAAGATAGGCAATCCAGGGAATGTTTTATAATTTTAACGATTTTAACGGAAGTTCTGAGAACCCCTGGTCCGATACTTAAGCTGTCGTTTTCAAGCAAAATGAACCGTTGTGCTGTCTTGGTTCGGGGGGGCCAGCGCCCAATATTTTCAGGCGAATGCCCTTTTACGGCCAACCCACAAGGCACGAGCAATGAATGGTTATCGAGTTGCCGTTTTCGGCCCCATTTCACGAATTACCGCGCTGATTACACTTGCCCTGTTCATCTCAGGTGGAGTTTCAGCACGTGAACTGGCTTGGAAGCCACATCGCTTTGCAAATGATATCGAAAAACCACGGCGTTTGGATGCAGCCCCTGCCAAACCCCTTGCCAGTGATCGCACAGAAAAAACTGGCAAGCTAGCAGAGAGTGCATCGGCTTCCAGGACAAACCAACCTGCGGTGGTAAAATTGAAGGCGGAACAGGGCCAGGAAAACGCGCTCGAACCCATTCCCGCGAACGCCCGTTACCCACAAGCGGCCTCATACCAGCAAACAACCGCTCGTAATCCATCGTCCCAGTCTGGGACTCGGATTGGATGCCCTGTCCCGAATGTGAGCCGTTGTGTGCCCTCGGGACGTTCACGGGGCTATGTCGTTCAACCCTGGCACCCCGATGCCTTGTATGCCGCCTCGGGTGCTGGCTTGAGGGTAGCGCACCACAGCGAGTCTTCCGTGTTGAGCCCTGAACAGCTCGGGCCCGAGGAGATTACGCCCGAGGAGATCGGCCCTGGCGGAATCATCGAACCGGAAATCATTGGACCAATCGAGCCGGGTACCTTTGGGAGCGGCTGTTGTGGCGACTGCGATGCGATGCCATGCGAGTGTGATCCCTGTGATCCTATGTGCGATCCTGACTGGGGGTACACACCACCTTGTAACGTCAGATATGGTTGTGGCTGGCTCCAACCCACACTCGAATTTGCAACCTTATCCGCCGGCGTCGATGGTTTTAGTGCACCACCGGATCGTGGCATCAATGGTAACTTTGGCGTCAATGAATCGGTAAATTTGAGCGGAAGCTGGCTTGGTGGCATGATCGGCTGGCAGGCAGGAGCACGTTTTATCCAGAGTGATTTTAACGGTTTTCGAACGTACCCTTCTTCCGCAACCAACCAAACAATACTGAACGGTCCTACCGAATACCGATCAGACCATCGGCATCAGGATTTTGTCACCCTGGGACTTTTTCGGCGTTCCGATGAATGCCAACCCTGGGAAGGTGGCGTAGCGATCGATTTTATGGAAGACCATTACTATTACACCACCGATCTGAGCCAACTCCGAATTGAATTCAGTCGGCGATTCTGGCGACGGCTCAATTTTGGGACCTGGTTGGTCTTTTCGACCGACACGGAACCTGTCGTAGAAGAACACCGTCCGGCCCCCCCCGCTAGCCCTGGTGGACTGATAGGTACTGCAAGTTATGAAGCATACAATCAGTACACACTCTTTCTCCGCTGGGAGTTCCCCAATGGTGGCGAGATCAAATTTTATGGTGGTGGCAGTGGTAGTCGGAACGGAATCATCGGCGGTAACTTCTGGACACCCATGTCGCACCGATTTGCACTCGCTGGAAATTTCGGCTATCTCCTCAACGAGACCGCTTACCCTCTGACATCACTAGAACTACAGAAACCGTTGAACGATGCCTATGGCATCTCCATAAACCTAATGTGGTATCCGCGAATGCGTGCTCGCCTGGCGAGCGAATCACTCTATCGGCCACTCTTCCCAGTCGCCAACAACGGCAACTTTTTCATTAAAAGAAACTAAACATTAACCTGACGAATACGTGGCGACCACTCACTAACGAAGATAAGTAACAACGACGATTCCAGATAGGATTTAGGGAATTAAATCATGGTTCATTCAAAATTCAGCCGATGGACAATCTCTGCTCTGCTCTGCGTTGGCATGACAATCAACGGCCGCCTGGCACTTGGAAGTGAACTGCCTTCATCACAAGCTAGTAAACCAGTTATGGCTATCTCGCTTAAAGTGCGGGACGTAGAGTTGGCCGATGGGGGCATCCTCGCGGGCCAACTTGTCGGTCCCACAGGAAAACCAATTAGTGGTGAAACCATTTATCTAGCAAACAGGATGCGAATTATTGCAACGACCAAAAGTCTCGCTGATGGTAGTTTTGAAATGGCGGGATTGAGCAATGGGAATTTTGGGCTCGCTTCCCGGCAATCGTGTACTCTCGTTCGACTATGGCAAGCCGGTTCTGCACCGCCAGCTGCTACGAAAAAGACGTTACTGGTAGCCTCGGGCAAGACCGTCCGCAGCCAAAGCGGTATCAGTGATGGCCTATTTCGCATCGGTGAGGCCATTGGCATCGTCGCGATACCACTGCTAATTTTCGGCGCAGCGATCATCCTGCAGGGATATCGTGGCGGTAAGCAATCGAACCCCCCATTTCGAACCCCCCATTAAATCATCTCTTGACAGGCTTTATTCCCAGGGGGTTGGGGCGCTGATAAGGCGCTAAAGAAAAGCCCGGTGGATTTCCACCGGGCTTTTTCTTTGCATACACCCTGATAGATTTCCTCCTAGCTCGACCGCCGCTCTTGCCGTTAAAGTTCTCTCAGTTTACCACCGTACAGGGTGTTCAACTGCCAGCATCGTCGTGAATGCAGAAAACCGACTAGGCAAACCGATCCCACCACACGGCCAAACCCGTCCGATCCTAACTTCTCAAACCGGAAAGTCGTAAAACTCTACGCTACGGATTTCGCAACCGTTAGGGTTTGACATTCTCAAGTCGGCATCTTCGGATCGGCCGCAAATATCGGTTCATTAGGGTGAACTCCACCCAGGGCGGTGTCGATAGCAGAATTGGCATAGGGTTCTTTGAGCCTGTTTCCGCTCCGTGTTCACCAATACGGCTGTGGAAATCTAAGGCGGACAGCTCTCTGCACCTGCCTGACGTGCTGGTTGGATGCCAGCCCGTTACCGCAAAACCACACACGAACACAACTAGCGTTTTTTCCTCGTTCAGGAAATGGAGTGACCTACTATGAAGGTTTTAAACTATTCTTTTGCCATGGCTGTCGCTAGCTTGATTTGCACTGGCAACGTCATCGCTCAGTCGCCGCAGGCACCCACACCTGTCGATCAGGCTGCATTCAATTACGACAGCTACTATGCTACTGATGCAAGCACTGTTTCCCAACCACTGGGTCCTGATGGACCTCCCGTAGATGTCCGGAACAACCCCGAAGTTTTTGATGACGACGGTGGCTTGGTCCACGAAGCTCCGATGCCGGGTCTCAACTGGGGCTTCGGTTGCGATTGTGGATACGAAATTGACTGTGGCGACATGTGCTCGCTGCAATCCTGCGAAAACTGCTATGGGATCAACTACGGTGGTTGGTTCTCCGGCGGTGTCACGGTCAACAGCTGGGGTAACACCACCATGCTCGGCAACTCCCAGTTGCCGTTAAATAACGACCCACACATCAACCTCAACCAAGCTTGGCTGTGGATTGAGAAAGAAGCCGATACGGAAAGCTACAACTGGGACTGGGGTTTCCACGCCGACGTGATTGCTGGTGTGGACGGTCCTGACACCAGTGCATTCGGTGGCCCGGGTTGGGATAGTACCTGGGGCTGGGGAGGCGGACAATACGGTGCTGCAATCCCACAACTCTATGGCGAAATTGCGAGCGGCGACCTGAGTGTAATCTTTGGTCACTTCTACACGATCATGGGTTATGAAGTCGTACCCGCTCCTTATAACTTCTTCTACTCGCACGCCTACACCATGGCATACGGCGAACCGTTTACCCAAACTGGTATTCTGGCTGAGTATGGTCTTTCGGACCGCATCACCCTTTACGGAGGCTGGACCAACGGCTGGGATCAGGGTTTCCAGTTCGCCCGCAGTGGCAGCATGTTTCTCGGTGGTATCAATTACACCAGCGACGATGAGCGTACCTCTCTGACCTGGACCGTAAATGCTGGGTACTGGGGAGATGGCTCGTTTTATCATCCCAATGATCCTGCGACGATGAGTGATGGCAACCTTTACTCGCAAAGCATCGTCTGGCAGCAGATGATCTCCGACAACTGGACTTATGTGTTCCAGACCGATTACAGCGCCAACACAAACACGACGCAAACACCGGGCGTAAATCAAACTGAGTGGTACGGTGTGAACAACTACCTGTTTTATAACTTCAACTGCTGCTGGGCTGCTGGTCTGCGAGCCGAGTGGTTTTCTGATCCCTACGGCGTTCGAGTCGACCGTGCTGGCCTGAACACTGGGGTCACTGCCGCCGATCGTGCGAACTACTTTGAGATTACGGCTGGCGTCAACTGGAGACCAAGCAACAATTTCCGTCTCCGTCCCGAAATTCGCTACGACTGGGACAACGGTATGGGCGCTGCCAACAACCGTTATGATCCGGCGGGCGGCGTCTACAATCACGCCGACCTCTGGACCTTTGGGATCGATGGGATCTACCTCTTCTAGAGCTTAGAAACCCGAAGGACTACGACCTGAACGAGGATTACGTACCGCCCGCACATCTGTGCGGGCGGTACTTTTTTGTTTGTGACAAACTCAACTCATTGTGACTGTTGCCGATTCGTTTTTGCGATCAATTCATTCGGGTGAATTCCCATTCCGGCCGTGTCGATGGTAGATTTTATCGGAAGATTGTTGGCACGTTTCTCCGACCCAGAGAACGGTTTTACCTTCCATGAAGGTCCTGAGCTATTGTTATCTCATCGCGATCGCAGGACTGCTCAGTAGTAGCCACGTCCACGCTGAGGGCCCTCTGCTTTGTCGCTGCGAGGAGGATAGTGGCGTGGTCCAGGCGATCCCGCAACCGGCCCTCAACTGGAATTTTGGTTGCGACGAGGGTGCTGAACTGGATTGCGGTCCCATGAGGTCGCTGCTGCAATGTGAAAATGCCTGCGGCATCAACTATGGCGGTTGGTTCTCCGGTGGGATTACGACCAACAACTGGGGCAACACGACCTTGCTCGGCAACTCCCAATTGCCGTTCAATAACGACCCCCATCTGAATCTGAACCAAGCTTGGTTCTGGATAGAGCGCAAGGCGGATACGGACGGCTCCGGCTGGGACTGGGGATTTCATGCGGATCTCATCGCCGGTGTCGATGGTCCCGATACCGAAGCGTTCGGTGGCCCGGGCTGGGATAGCACCTGGCAGTGGGGTAACGGGGAGTACGGAGCGGCAGTTCCGCAACTCTATGCGGAACTCGCCTACGATGATCTGAGCGTGATCTGCGGTCGCTTTTACACAATCTTGGGCTACGAAGACGTGCCCTCCCCCTACAACTTCTTCTACTCACACGATTACACGATGGCTTATGGGGAACCGTTTACCCATACGGGCCTCCTGGCTGAGTACACACTCACAGACTAAATCACGCTCCACGGAGGCTGGACCAACGGCTGGGATCAGGGATTTCAATTCGGAGCCAATGGCTCGAGTACCTTCCTCGGGGGCATTAATTACACCAGTGAAGACGAG
>JAUWIQ010000263.1 GCA_030605285.1 Planctomycetota bacterium | reverse complement strand
CCAGTAAGCGAAAATTAAGCTGCTGGCATTGCGAGGCAATGATGCGCATACCCGTCGGCAAACATCGCAGTCGTCTGGAAATGAATATGACCCCGATGATTGATGTGGTCTTTCTACTCATCATCTTTTTTCTGGTTTCCAGTCATCTTGCCAAACAAGAGGTACAAGCGGAACTCAGTCTACCCGTGGCAGAGACGGGAGAAGAACAGCAAACCGCCCGGCGACGGGTGACGATCAATGTCGTGGCCGAACGGAATCATTATATGATAAGATTTGGCACGCGCCCGGTGAAGACCGAGAATCTAAGAAAAAGTCTCCAGCAAGAATGGGAGCGGTCGGGCGATGATCTGGAAGTGCGAATTCGCAGCGATCGCGAAATTCCCTACGGCATGGTGGAGCCGATCTTGGTGGCCTGCGCACAGCTGGGAATATGGAATGTACAGTTTGCGGTGATTCAATCTGTGGATGCAACTTGAAACATTGACGACGAAGCGCTTGTGGTCCGACATCCTTTGGGATTCCTCAGGCTTCCCATCCAAAACACGAATCTCGAACGATCATGCGAATCCCCTCCCACCATTCTGAATCTTCTGGGCGGCGCGATGCCACCATGACGCCAATGATTGATGTCGTCTTCTTGTTGCTGATTTTTTTCATCTGCACTGCCAGCTTTCAAATCATTGAACACAACCTGCCGAGTCCGATCCAAATGGAGACACCCGGGGGCGTGCGCGATCTGAAGAGCGAACCGGCGGAACAGGATCTGGAGCCGGTGGTCCTGAAAATCGGCTGGCAACGGGGGGCACCCACTTGGACAATCAGCGGAGAGCCCTGTTCACGCTGGATCGTACTCCAACAGCAACTTGCGGCGGCGGCGGCAGTCGATGCGGCAGTCCCGGTGATTCTCGATGCCGCGGCCGAAGTTCCCCTGGGTTACGTCATCGAAGCGTATGACCTGGGGCGCAGCACCGGATTTTCGCAGATACAATTTGCCGCAAGTGCTGATGAGTGAAATAATTGCAGGGAGGACTGTTTCGCGCTGTTTACGAAGTTTTGGGTAGAAATCATGGCGAGCCCCCAGGATCCCGATCGCGAGTAAAGGCATGCCGTTTCAACGTGGGCTTTTTGATCTTCGTGCGGCTTGCGCTGCGGCTGGCCGCTCAACAAAGAGCGGCTTTCCTGAATTGGGCAGGACACTTTGCTTGGCCGGCTTTCTCTTCGCACTAGTCTTCGCGATCAGTGGATGGGCGGACCATCCGCCAGACCACTCTCGACAGCCGTTTATTGACGGCTTGTTGGAACGACGCCTCTACCCACTGGCGGCACAATATTGTCAGGACCAACTTGCCCGCGGTGATCTTTCGCAAACTCGTCGCACCGCACTGGTAGTCGATCTCTCTCGCACCTATACCACCTGGGCAATCCACAGCCCCCCCGCAGAACGGGCGGATCGCTGGGAAAAAGCCCAGGGGGTGATCGAAGAGTTCTTGGCCCGGAAAAAAGAAAATCCCTTCCAAATGTTGGCGCGCCGCCAAGCCGCGTTGGTTCCTCTTGCCCAAGGAGAGCTTGCACTCCAGGAGGCCGAATCGGCCGGCGAGCCGGAGCCTTTTTTGCAGATCGCCCGGCAACAGTTACACAAGGGCATCCGAATGCTTGAGCAACTTCGCCTCGATGTGGGTCGCCAACTCGATCAGCGTACCTTCAATGAAAATCAATAACATCTAACGCACAACCAACTAGCGATCCTGCGGAGACGGATCGAGGAACAGCTTGCCGGTGCCTTGTTGAATCAAGCACTTTGTTATCCGGAACCTAGTCCCGAGCGAATCAATGCCTTGCAACGAGCGCGGCAACAATTGCAATCTTTAGCAGCTGTCCGGAACCCGATTGAGTGGACAAGCCGCCTCCAATTTCTGACCTGCTTGCGATTATTGGGAGAGGTCGAGCCCTTGCGGGCACGCGCAGAACAATATCTTGAGGAACACCCAGCGGACGATGTCGCTGCCGGTATTCAGATGGAGCTAGCACGCCAATTGTCCGCAGAGAAAAAGTACCTTGAGGCCTTGGATTTGTTGGGAATTGCCCGCCCGAATGGGCCCCGTGCGCGGGCAGAAATTGATTTTTTGGAACTGGAACTTTTACTCGTGGCAGCGACACAAACCAGCGGCGAGAAGGCCGAGAAATGGCTGCAACGGGCGAGCAACCAGACACTCAATATCGAACGGGAGCACGGCCCCTATTGGATGCGGCGGGCTGAATCGCTCCTGGGTCGTTATGTGACTTCGGCAACGGGTACTCAAGACGCGAAAATGCTTGCGCGGACCGCCCAAGGTCTTTACCGCGCCGGAAAGTTCCCCGAAGCACTCGATTTATATGATCGGGCAGCCAAGCGGGCGGCTGGCGCGGGCCAAGCCTCGCGGGCATTCCAGTTCGCTTATACCGCCGCCATGATTGAACATCAGCGGCAAAAGTATACCGCGGCCAGTAAGCGATTATTGAAACTTGCCCGAGAAAATATCCGCCAGTCTCAGGCGGCCGAAGCCCATCTGATGGGAGCCTACAATTTTGCTCAGTCGCTGCGCGGTCAACCGGACCCCGATCTAAACACCTATCTCCAACTCCTGAGGGAACACCTCGACCACTGGCCAGAGGCTGCAACCGCGAATCAGGCTCGCATCTGGCTGGCAAAAATCTATCAAGCTCGGAAACAGTGGGATCAGGCAGCCAAACTGTTTGACAAGGTGGACCCTGCCAGCACGCAATTTCCCGCCGCCGTTTCGGGGGCCGCCACCTGCTACGAACAGCACTGCCAAGCGCTTGCCCGTCGCCAGGATCCTGCCCTCCGGGAGGAGGCAACCGAGGCGGCCAACCGTTTGGAAGCTGTGGCCCGCAAACTCCTAGAAAAACCGAATACCGCCAACGCAACGACCGCCGTGATCGCTGCCAACGGTTCGGCTCAGATTCGCATGCAATATACCGGCAAAGGATTTCAGCAAGTGGACCAGTTGTTGCAGGCCGTCTTGAACATTCAACCCGAAAATTCTCTTGCTCTGCGGGCAAGGCTGCGTCTGCTCCGGGTCTATGCGCTTGCCGGACAGCGAAATCAAATGGCCGCTGCAAAGCGGGAATTGATGGCTGTGGAAGATCCTGCTTCGACCGATTTATTGCGACTCATCGAAGGACTGAACGTCCTGTTGGCTAATTCAAAACAAGGCCCTCGTGAAAAGCTGGCCCAACTTCAATTGGCCTGCTTTGAGAAACTGGATCTCGATCGCAACGGGCTCGATAAAAACAGACCGATCGAGCTCCCTCTTGCCGAGGCGGTGGCGTTGGCTGCCGCGGATCGCAGCCACGAAGCACTCACCATCCTCAAGGCCCTGGCCTTAAAAAATCCTCAGAACGGCAGCGTTCAAACGGCTTATGCCACGCTCTTGCTCCAAGAAGACGACCCGAATGCATGGAATATGGCGTTGGCCAAATGGCGTGAAATTGAGAGTCGTAGCCAACACAAATCACCCCGCTGGTTTGAGGCAAAATACGCCCAAGCTGACCTACAGAAAAAACTGGGCAATCCCCAGCAGGCGGCGCGTATCATCCGCATGACCCAGGTGCTCCACCCCAATCTCGGGGGTGAGAAAATGAAGAATCGTTTCATGGCTCTGCTCGCCCGCTGCGAAAAGAGGGGTCCTTGACGACAACAAAATTCAACAAGCGAACAGAAACGATCGAGGGGGACAGAAGGTCCACTCGGGAGTGAACTGCAGAACAGCGAACCACGAAGCGCAACAAAGAACTGCCTTCGAACGGACCGATTTGCTACGGCCTACCAGGGTCCTCGCGCGTAATAGACCCCAAACTGGGCCGTGTCACTTGGCCAATAGGGGGTGGCCAAAAATCGTCGCCCTGGACTGACTACGTTGTTGCCCGGGTAGGGGCGACCGAACTGCTGATAGATCCGGGTGAGCCGCGTATTTCCCACTCCCCATCCCATGCTGTACTGCCGTTCTGCGGTGGGCGGAACGACCAGGGCCACCGGGCTGCCCCATTGGGTGTAGTAATATCCGCAATTCCAAGGATAGGCCAACGAAGCTTGGCAGCGAGGTCCGCAGTGACCGTAATTCATCGCGTACGCCGGGCT
>JAUWIQ010000223.1 GCA_030605285.1 Planctomycetota bacterium | reverse complement strand
GCATCTGTTAACTCACCACTCAAGCCCAAATTGGCCGCCCTCCCCAACATGATGCCTGGCGGACTTCCTAAATAGCTGCCCGAGAGGACCTATAAGAAAAGGGCGGGGCCCACGGACCTGCCCTTTCTTTCATGTTTTCACGCCCGTGACCGCACCTTTCTCCCCCTGTCAGCTCGGCCACGAGCGAGATAAATTGTGCCAAATTTTTCGAATACTATAAAAACGCGATCGGCGTAATGCGAACGACCACTCGCAAAATCATGGCCTACAGGAGTGCGATGGGCAAATAAATCCGATTTCTTTTGGTCTGATTTCCCCAGCCAATCCACCGTTACAATCGTTACGTATTGCTCTAACTCTCCTTACCCGATGCACTTTGTTATGATGATGCACCACCGACAACTCTGGCAGGTTATGGGGACCGATTTCCAGTGGAACGGGTCCCATCTCTCGCTCAGAGAGATGGGCTGGTAACGAAAAAAGGCTTTGTGCAGATGCTTAACATCATACTCCTCGAACTGTTCGGCGGTTGCGCACTATTGGCACTTGTCTGGCGCCATCAGCAGCTCTACGGCACAACCCTCATGGCGGCCTGGTACTGGTCTGTGCTGGCAATCCTGAGCATCATGATCGTGGAAACGCTCGTCAATCTGAGGGCGGACTGGTTGTCCCCATCTAGAATCGGGCCCTTGCGGTATCTTGCCGCCATCCTAACAGCTTGTCCCATCGTTGCCCTGCTCGGCGCCAAGCGTCCCCAGCATCGCGCTTGGCAATGGATCGTATTATCTCTGTGGGTGGTCCTGGCGATGCCTGCAGCCACTGCTTTATTTTTTTCCCAGCCAACGTTCGATCCAGGGATCCTCTGGTCCTGGTTTCTGCTCATTCTGGTGGTGATGACATCCACAAATTATCTACCAACCTGCTACTGGCCAGCCGGTCTGCTGGTAGGGACATCCCAAATCTTCCTGCTTTCCAATCAGCTTCCCGGAGGGCAGCATTTGGTCCGCTGGCTAGATCCCCACAGTTCCCATTGGATCGCGACTGCCGCTCTGGCCCTGTTGTTGCTGGCAGTTATTTTTGTGCAGTGGATTTCCAGAACAAGAAGGACTTGGAATCCAAATCTCGTCACCCCACTCGATCGCATTTGGCGCGATTTTCGCGATAGTTACGGCGCCCTTTGGGGATTGCGGATCGTGGACCGCCTCAATTCAGCCGCCAAGTCACACCGCGGGAACATCTACCTTCGCTGGAATGGCTTTCGGCATTCTGGGGACGGGTCGACAGACACCGCAGGCAACCCTCCCGGAATGCTGCTGGAAATCACGATGCCCCTTGAGCAGATTTTTGTCAGTCTGCTGAGGCGATTTGTCTCTATCGAATGGATCGATCAACGCAGAACACCTCCCCTTGAGAAACCCCTAAAACAGTCACGGAAATGACCGCTTGAAGGGGCCGCTGTGGCTCACATGATTGTTGCCGAGGCGGGATCAAGACAGACACCCCCGGTAAGGCTTGTCAATTTTTCGATCACCGACAAAAGAGCTCCGGGATCAAAAAAAGCGCTCAGCTCGTCATCCTCCTGGGCGACCATATCCACCAGGCGTTCGAAATGCAAAAGGTCTAGACAGACATCGTAATCGGTGAGGCTATCGAGCTTCGCCCGATCCTCCGGGTCTTCCAAAACTTCTTTCATTTCTTCTTGTATTTCACCGACCTGTTCTTGAATCTGATCATCGGCCACATACGTGATATCGATCGCCGCAAATGCATCCGCAGCAAGCACCGTTACCGACTCAAAACGACTCGACTCATCTCCTCTCAAATCCTCCAGTCGGTAGTTCTCACGGGCATTGCCGAGTAGCTTCTGCACATCATCGACCGTTAGCCGCCTGGATTTCTTGTGAAACAGTTGATACGTTTCGCGCCAACGGTATTCCGGATTATCAAAGAGCGACATCAGGGTTCCCACTCCTCTCCAGGCGTTTCCAGGCCCCCTTGCCATCGTTCCAGAGCGGACATCGCGGAATCCCTTTCTTCTACGTTTGCCCAGACCGCATCGCCCTGTTCGAGTCGGATTTCGTATTTCCCTTCTACCATACAATCTTCCTCGCCACAAAAATGGGGGACCGATGCCACCCACATAATACGGTACAACGGAACATACTTATCATCGATTGTGCAGAACATGGACATCAATCTCTCCCCTGGAAGCAGATCTCGACAGTCCTCGTAAAATGATCGTTTTAAAAACTTCATTAAAAACTTCGGGCAGCTTCCCGTGGTGGCTACGACGGATTCCATCCCCATGCAACGCGGAAGCACCCTGAAAACCATCTACCAATTTGGCCAAATGAAGGCGTTTCGGCAATGGCCAAAATCGATTTTTCTCGCTCGCCAATTTGGATGACCGTGTGGACCACTCGTTCCTAGAGACCTCGGCATCCGTTCGCTGGCAGTCGAAACTCATGGGGTATCCCTCGAATACGAATCGAGATGCTACAATAGCCGTCCCGCACTTCTTATCTTTGTCCCTGATACCCCGTAAACGCAACTGCACGCCGCGGGATCCCGGAGATCGTATTTATGCCCACCACCAAAAATTATAGTTTCTTCACCTTGGTATTTCTGTCCATTCTAACCCTGGCAGCGTCTGCTGAGGAATGGACGAGCGGCATTCAATGGGAAAAGCCCGCGGTGGTCGATCCCGGACCCGTGGGAGGACCACCTGCCGATGCCATTATTCTCTTTGACGGCAAAGACATGTCCGCATTTGAGGGGGGCGAAAAATGGAAAATCCATGATGGCTACGTGGTTGCAGATGGGGCAGGGATCAATACGAAACAGCCTTTCGGAAGTTGTCAGCTCCATTTGGAATTTGCCTCGCCACTGGAAGATCAGGACCAGGGGCAGGGCCGTGGAAACAGCGGGATTTACCTGATGGGCCGTTATGAAGTGCAGATTCTGGATTCCTACCAAAATGAAACCTACCCCGATGGGCAAGCAGCCGCGATCTACAAACAAAGCCCCCCATTGGTTAACGCAAGTCGCGCTCCTGGTGCGTGGCAAAGTATGGATATTATTTTCCGCGCTCCGCGTTTTACTGATAAGGGAACGCTTTTGCGACCGGCAGCGATGACGGTACTCCATAACGGAGTGGTCGTACAAAATGATTTTGAATTAAAGGGGAGTACCGCTTGGGATAGTCCGCCCGCCTACAGGCCACACGCCGACAAATCGCCTTTTCACATTCAATATCATGGCGACCCGGTCCGCTTCCGAAACATCTGGATCAGGCCACTTGATGAAGGGCCAAGAACCAAGCAAACCGAGAACGCCGGTTCTTTAGCACCGCAGGTCAAAATGCTCTGGCCCGATGGAGCCCCACGCGCTCTGGGTAAGACTCCCAACGATTCCCCCACGCTGGAAATCTATCTTCCAGAGGCCGCAACATCCGTCGGCACCGGGGTCGTGATTTTTCCGGGCGGCGGATATGGCAATCTGGCAGAGGGCCATGAAGGCCAGGAAATCGCCCGCTGGCTCAACTCCCTGGGGATCGCGGCATTTGTTTGCAAATATCGTCATCGGGGTAACGGATACGGACATCCCGCACCGCTTCTCGATGCGCAACGTGCCGTCCGCTTGGTTCGCGCGAATGCGGAGGCATTTGGCATCCACCCCGATCGTGTGGGAGTGATGGGATTTTCCGCGGGGGGACACCTGGCATCCATGGCAGCCACACATTTTTCCGACGGGAAACCAAACGCAGCGGATCCTATCGAACGTGTCAGCAGCCGTCCTGACTTCGTGATCCTTGGCTATCCACTGATCGCGCTGGGAGAATCCTATACCCACAAACGATCACAGCGAAATCTGCTGGGCGAGCATCCTGACAAAGAAATGCTCGCAAAACTCTCCAGCCAAAAGCAAGTCAGCTCCGAAACGCCACCCACATTCATCTGGCACACGGGAGAAGACACGGGCGTGCTGCCAGAAAACAGCGTGGCGTTTTATCTGGCACTTCGCAAGGCAAATGTGCCAGCAGAACTGCACATTTACGAGCGCGGACGTCACGGCTTGGGGCTCGCCCATTCGGTTCCCGCAACGGCCGACTGGACGGAGCGGTGTACCACTTGGCTTCGCAACCGTGGAATGCTGAAGCGAGAGGACTAGAGTACCCTCCGCTCACTCGCCACTACCAAGCTCGCGTGACCGCCGGGTGGCCGCCTCAACGGCCGCGACGAGTGCCTCGTGCAGGTGGTGCGACTCGAGTGCCGCCAGACCCGCCAGCGTTGTACCGCCGGGGCTGCTGACCCGTTTTTTGAGCAACTCGGGCGTTTCACCCGTACTTTGCAGATAGGTGGCCGTCCCCAACATCGTCTGCAACGCCAGTCCGCCAGCCACTTCCGCGGGCAAGCCCATGCGAGAGCCACCGTCACTGAGGGCAGCGAGTACGGCAGAGAAAAAGGCAGGCCCCGAACCAGAGAGTGCTGTGACTGCATCCTACAGGTTTTCCTCCAGGGGAAACGTTTGCCCTAGGCTCCTGAGGATGCGATCTACAAATTCGGCATCTGCCGCGGGCGTAT
>JAUWIQ010000035.1 GCA_030605285.1 Planctomycetota bacterium | reverse complement strand
CTTCGCCCTCATCGCGCAAATCCGCCAGGGCCACTACCTCCACACCAGCCTCTAGCAGATCCAACGCAAGCCGATAACCCTCGCTACCTGCCGCCAGGATCACGGCCCGCCGACACGGCCGCACCCGATAGAGATAAATCAATCGCTGGGCGGCCGAACCGAGCATCACCCCAGGGAGGTCGTTGTTCTGAAAAACGGCCGGCTGCTCGAAACAGCCTGTGGCAAAGAGGGTCGCCCGCGTACGAAGTTTGGTCAGCCGCTGCGCGTCGACCAGGGCGATCCAATGATCGGCATAACAACCGGCTACCTGCGTGCCGGTGCGAATCTGAAGCTTATCGAGTGTTGCAGCACGGCGCACAAGCTCCTGCAAAGATCGGGCAGCCGTCTGATCTTGCGCATGTTGCCAGTGGAGGCTGCCACCGACGTGGGGCTGCTCATCGACGAGCAACACCTCCAATCCCTGCTCGGCGGCGGCGATCGCGGCAGAGAGGCCTGCGGGTCCTGCACCGGCAACCAAAAGATCGGCAAACGCATAATCCTTGGGCGACGGCTGCCACTTGCCGGCAGGATCAATTTTTCCAAGGCCGGCAATCTTGCGCATCTGGTTTTCATAAAAGGGGAACAGCCACCGGGGCGTATGGAACGCCTTGTAATAAAATCCCACCGGCATCCAGCGGCCAAAGCGGTCGGTGATCTTAAGCCAATCGCGCTTGAGTCCCCCAGCCGTATTGACCGAGCGGACATTGAGTCCCGCTTCGATCGGCAAAAAGTCGCCACGGAGATTCGTCCGCTGGCCGTCTTCCACCATCAAATTAGCATCCGCTCCGGCGAGGCTGTAAATGCCGCGCGGCCGGTGGTATTTGAAGCTGCGCCCCAAGAGCCGCACCCCGTCTGCCCATAACGCACTGGCAAGCACATCGCCCGCAAAACCTTGATGCGACTCACCTTCAAAGTGAAACGAAACCGGTTGATCGCGATCGATCCACTCCCCTTCACGTTCGCGCAATCGTTCAGTCATCCGTTCCCCGCTGGCCGTAGAGGTAGGTGCGCAGGAATTCATCCTTCTCACAATCCCGCTCGGCAATAAACCAGGTACCGCTCGGCGTGTGGTACCACCATTCCCGCTGGATGCCCGGTTCGCCCGCGCGGTTGAAGACGTAGTCGGCCCACGCCGCGTCGCTCAACGGGCCCTCGTCGCCAGCGACCGGCAGCGGGCGAAGTTGGCCGCCAAAGTGGAATTCCTGCAGTGGCCGAGGGCCGTTCACGGGACAGCAAATAATCTTCATCGTGCGTTAATGCCCTACGGAGGCAGCTCCCTTTTCACCTACCAGTTGCCAACGGCTGAACCGCGAAAGGTTAAATGGCTCAATCAGTTCGTGGTTGCTGCCGGTAGCCACGGTATGGGCCATCGACAGCCCGCTGATCGGCGTCGCCTTGAATCCCCAGGTTCCCCAACCGGCATCGATGTAAAAACCGTCGATCGGTGTGGTCCCCATGATCGGAGAAAAGTCGGGTGTCATGTCGCAGAGCCCGGCCCACTGCCGGAGGATCTTGATGTCGCCGAGCATGGGGAACAGATCGATCAGGTGGCCGGCAGTCCCTTCGGCGAAATCCAAGGTGGACCGCATGGAAATCAGTTCGTACGGATCGAGCGACGCGCCCGCTACGAGTTCTCCGCGCGACGACTGACTCATATAGAGGTGCAAACTTGCCGAAACGACAATTTTATTGAGCCAGGGCTTGAGCGGCTCAGTCACCATCGCCTGCAGCGGATGGATCACCAGCGGGGTCCGCAGAGAGACCATCTCAGTGATGCCGGTCGTCCAACCGGCTACCGCGGAGAGGACTTTGCGGGTTTTGATAAAACCTTTGTCGGTATGCACACCGCAGACCGCCCCGTCGCGAATTTCGATATCGGTGACCCGTGTCTGCTGGTGAATTTCGACGCCCCGCTGGTCGGCACCCCGAGCGTAGCCCCAAGCGACCGCGTCGTGCCGGGCGATGGCACCCGGGGGATGATAGAGGGCCCCGTGAATCGGTGGCTGCTGCCCTCCACAAGCAAGATCGATTTCCGGGACCATTTGCTTGATCTCGGTAGGAGTCACCAACTCGCTGTCGATCCCCAAATGTTTGTTCACTTCGGCGCGCCAGCGCTGGGTCCGCAGCGAGGCTGGCGAATGGGCCAGAGTGAAATGACCCCGCTCACTGTAGAACAAATTGAGGTTGAACTGTCGCGAGAGATCCTGAAACAGTTCGACGCTGGCCTGATAAAAACGGGCTCCTTCAGGAGTCAGATAGTTCGAGCGGATGATCGCCGTATTGCGGCCCGTGCCGCCCCGGCCGATGTAGCCCTGCTCCAGGACGGCGACATTCGTGATCCCGTGTTCCCGGGCAAGATAATAGGCGGCTGCCAGGCCGTGCCCGCCACCGCCGATAATTACCACATCGTACTCGTCGCGGAGCTGCTCCGGCGCGCGGAACATCCGTGGCTCCGGATACTCCTTGCTGAAACCGAACTTGAGCAGGCGATAGGGCATGGAAAGGGTAGAAGCGGGGCTTCCATTTTGGCCCGCTAGCGCGGAGCCGTGGCAAGGTGTCTAGAAAAATGTCAGGTACTGATCGATCTCCCACGCGGTCACCTGCCCGTCGTAGGTCTCCCATTCCCGACTCTTGAGCTCAATAAACTCGTCGGCAATCACGCCCAAAGCGCTGCAGACGACTTCGTCGCGACGCAATTCTGCGATCGATTCGTGCAAGGACTGCGGCAAGATTTCTGTGCCCTCGGCGAAAATTTCGGCGAGCGTTCGCTCGTACATATTGCCCAGGTTGGGTTCACCCGGCTGCATTTTGTTTTCAATCCCGTCCATCCCGGCGGCCACGTAGGCGGCCAGGGCCAGATAGGGATTGCAGCCGGCCGAAACGGTGCGGTCCTCAAAATGGCCCGGACCGGCGGTGCGGATCATCTGGGTGCGATTGTGGTCTCCGTAGCTGATGAACGCAGGGGTCCAGGTATAGCCGCTCCGATTGGATTGCAACCCGGCGCCCAATTTGAGCCGCTTGTAGCAATTGACCGTCGGGCTCGTCACCGCGCAGAGCGCACGGGCATGGTGCAAGATGCCCCCCACAAAATGATAGGCCAGCTCCGAACAGCCCAGGCCCCGCTCGTCAGAGAGATCCTCAAAGACACCCTCGCCTGTCTCCGCATCGGCCAGATGGAAGTGGACGTGTAGGCCGCTACCGGTTTGCTCAGCAAACGGTTTGGCCATGTGCGTCGCGATGGCGCCGTATTTTTTGGCAATCTGAGAGGTGGCCATCTTGAAGAACGTAATCCGATCGGCCGTGGTCAGCGCGTCCTGAAAATCGAAGTTGATTTCGAACTGTCCGGTAGCATCCTCGTGATCGGTCTGATAGACACCCCAACCGAGGCGGTTGAGGCTGCTGGTCAACTCCTGCAGATAGTCCATCGCCGGGGCCATCGAGCGGAAGTCGTAACAGGGCTTAGTCAGGTTGTCGACCTGATCGGGATTCCAGGGTGCGATGCTGCCATCGGCAGCGCGAGTCACCAGGAAGTGCTCCGGCTCCATGCCGACATTAAACACATAACCCCGTTTGCGGACATCGGCCAAGACTCTTTTCAAGTTGGTCCGCGGGCAGAACGGATAGGAGACCGCATCCACAAACAAGTCGGCCGAAAAACGGGCCGTATTGGGCATCCAAGGCAGCGGCGTGTAACTGGCCAGATCGATCCGCGCGAGCATGTCGTGCGAATGAGGTCCCTGTCCAACGCCCCAGACCGCCGCTCCGGCAAAACCGGCCCCCTCGTCGAGCATGGCGTCAAAACTAGCGACGGGGACCATTTTTACCTTGGCCGTCCCGTGGATGTCTACAAACTGCGCAAGGATGAATTCCACACCGTCTTTTGCCATTTGCTTGCGAATCTGTTCGCGCTCAGCCATCGTTTTAATCCCTGCTAAAAAATTTCGGAGTCTTGATGGAACTCATATTGCCGAGGTCTACTTCCAATCCCGTCTACTCTCGCATTGCCCAACCTGCCTCATGGTCCCGGCTGCCCGGGAATCCAATCCGTTCCCGCCAGGGGCACACGGGCCATCGCGGCCGCTTCCACGCTCAGGGCCACCAAATCTTCCGGCTCCAGGTTGTGGACGTGACTTTTACCACAAGCGCGTGCAATCGTCTGCGTTTCGAGTGTCATCACCTTGAGATAATTTGCCAGGCGGCGACCCGCCGCCTGAGGGTCCAGTCGCCCTGCACGCTCAGGATCCTGGGTCGTGATCCCCGCCGGATCGGTCCCCTGATGCCAATCGTCGTAGGCACCGGCAGTCGTGCCCAGCGCGTTGTATTCTGTTTCCCAACACGGGTCATTGTCTCCAATGGCCACCAGCGCGGCGGTGCCGATCGAAACCGCATCGGCTCCCAGGGCGAGTGCCTTGGCGACATCTGCCCCGTTGCGAATTCCGCCCGAAAGTATGAGCTGTACCTTGCGGTGCATACCGAGTTCCTGCAGGGCGTCGACTGCAGGCCGTACGCAGGCAAGGGTCGGCTGCCCCACATGCTCGATGAACACCTCCTGGGTCGCCGCCGTCCCCCCCTCCATCCCGTCGAGTACCACCACGTCCGCGCCCGCCTTGACCGCCAACGCCGTATCGTAATAGGGTCGCGCCCCGCCGACCTTGATATAGATCGGTTTTTCCCAGTCGGTGATTTCCCGCAGTTCGAGAATTTTGATCGCCAAGTCGTCCGGCCCGGTCCAGTCGGGATGGCGACAGGCAGATCGCTGGTCGATGCCCGCAGGCAGCGTCCGCATCTCGGCGACCCGCGGGGAAATTTTCTGGCCCAACAGCATTCCGCCACCGCCCGGTTTTGCGCCTTGTCCGACCACGATTTCAATCGCGTCCGCCTTGCGGAGATCATCCGGGTTCATCCCGTAGCGGGAGGGCAGGTACTGATATACCAGCAACTGCGAGTGTTCTCGTTCTTCAGGCGTCATCCCGCCATCGCCGGTCGTGGTCGATGTCCCGGCCAAGGTCGCCCCACAACCGAGCGACTCTTTGGCAGGTCCTGAGAGCGAACCGAAACTCATCCCGGCAATCGTGATCGGGATCTTCAATTTCAGGGGTTTACTGGCAAAGCGGTTGCCCAGCACCACATCGGTAGCGCACTTTTCACGATATCCTTCTAACGGATAGCGCGACATCGAAGCTCCCAGAAACAGTAGCTCATCGAAGCTCGGTACCTTGCGCTTTGCCCCGGCGCCGCGGATATCGTAGATCCCGGTCGCGGCTGCACGACGGATTTCGGAGAGCGTGTAGTCGTCGAATCGTGAAGACTTGCGCGGCGTGGTATTGGGATAGGAATCAGTCACGGTCGTTCTAATATCCTTCGATTTCTTTTCTGTTAATACGCATCGGCCTGATCGACATCAAAATGGTAAAGCGCCCGGGCCGAACCATAGCGCGTAAATTCGCTGGTTTTCAGATCGGAAATGCCAGCCTGTGACAACAAACCCTCCAGCAAGGAAACATGCTCTTCTCGCATCTCTTTTTCAATGCAGTCGGCACCCAGACTTTGGACCCGACCCCGCACAAAGAGTCGCGCTTCGTAAATCGAATCTCCCAACGCGTCGCCCGCATCCCCCAACACAATGAGATTGCCGGTTTGCGCCATGAATGCGGACATGTGTCCCACATTGCCCCGCACCACGATATCGATTCCCTTCATCGAGATCCCACACCGCGATGAGGCGTTGCCTTCGATCACCAGCAGTCCACCTCGTCCGGTTGCCCCGGCATACTGGCTGGCGTTACCTGCCACTGCAATCGAACCGGACATCATGTTCTCGCCAACTCCCGGGCCGGCCGAGCCCTCGATTTGAATCGCAGCCGACTGGTTCATGCCTCCGCAGTAGTAGCCCACGTTGCCCCGAATGGTTACTTCCAGTGGTGCGTCGATACCGACCGCCACCGCATGACTTCCTCGTGGGTTGAGGACCTCCCACTGCATTTCCGCCTTGTTCTGGCTGCGCAGCAGGTCCGACTGCCTGTGTAATTCCTGATTTAATTCCCTCAGAGCGCAATCCGCGAGATCGAAGGTCGCCATGCGTCAATGCTCCCAAAAATAGACAGTCGCCGGTTCCGGTTCCCAAACCGTCGCCTGTTCAATATCAGGTAGACCGACCAGGGCGCGGTATTCCGAACCAAAGGCTACGTAATCGTCGGTCTCGGCAAGGACAGCGGGCTTGCAGGCAATCGGATCGCGCAATACGCCAAAACCGCTGCGTGTACTGACGAGGAACGTATAAAACCCGTCCAGATCTTCCAGGGCACCCTGCAAGGCATCACCCAGCGAAACCCCGCAATCGATGCGCGAGGAGAGATAGGCGGCGGCAACTTCCGTATCGTTTTCGGTCTCAAAACCTACGCCCGCGCGCCGGAGCTGGCGGCGAAGCTTGTTGTGATTTGATAGCGCCCCATTATGGCCCCGACATTGATCCGCTCCAGTCGAAAAAGGATGGGCTCCCCGCGTGGTAACCGCCGACTCGGGCGCCATCCGCGTGTGTCCGATTCCGTGGCTGCCTGCCATCTGGTCAAGGCCAAAACGGTGTACCACCTCTGCCGGAGGTCCTACCTCCTTGTAGATTTCTACGGCCTCGCCCGTACTCATGATCCGCAGATCCGCAAATTTTTCTGCGATCCGCGCTTGCACCCTCGGGACCTCACTGCTTTCCACCTGCAGCACGGCGTGGGTATCGTTCACCTCCATCTCGATTTCGCCGCTAAGAAGTGCAGCAAGCTCACGACGCAAGTTAGGGAAATCGCTAGCGGGCTTTGACGACTGCACCGTGAGCTTGATTTTTCCGGCGGTCGCCTGTCCGTAGATCGCAATTCCGGCGCTGTCAGGGCCCCGATCGCTCATCGTAATGAGCATCTCGGAAACGTAGGCACCGAGCTTCACCTGGAGCGATTGATTCTTCAAGAACAAGCCGACGATCCCACACACGCTGCTGCGCTCCAATCCAGTTACGCCCAACCATGATCCGCCTCCAGAGATCCAAAATTATAAATGGCCCCCGTCTGGCAGGACAATAGCCTGGAATACCGTTTGGGAGTCCCGCCTCCGGGGAGGACCCCGATGAATCGCTACGAAGTGGGCCGACTGCAGCCGGATCTTGGCAATTCAAGTGGAAGAAAAAGTCGATATCGCGATCGGCTCCATTGCAAAGCGGCTTTTCGCGATTCCACGGACAAGACATCCTCTACCCTGCCCAAGGCGCAAAAAAATGGCACCTGCCGAATAGGTCGGCGGTGCCATTTGTGTCATCCCTCTTTATTATTCAGCCGCTGACTACTCCTCTAAGTCACCGTCTTCAGCTCTTCTTATGCCCTGGGCAGCCGCTTCATTCGCAAGCGGAAATTCGGGGCCTGGGGCAAAGTACTGGATATCGTCATCCAGGTAAAAAGGGCTGGGCAACGTCTGACCACCAACATTCACCTGACAGCCGGTGCTAAACAGGACCGCAGAAAGTATGCCAACACAGGCAATCTGCTTAAAGAGCGATCGAGAATGTTTGCAGCCGCTCATCAATCCTTCTCCTAAGCAAAAACTCGCTCGGTGATTATGGCTACCTCACGGCACACACTAATCCCCATAATCGTTACCACTGTTATCGTCCCAACCGGAAGACAACTTTGAGAGATTTCGTAAAAGTCTCCTTGAAGCGCCCATTTTGATGGTTACAGCCCGGCAGCAAATACCATTTCGTGCTGGAGTCCGTAACTGCAAGTTCAATAATTGCCTGGAGAAACAACTTTTTGCACCCTGTCGACTGCAGGAGCGGGTAAGATAGGGAGTCGAGCAATTTTCTCGGTTTGCTCACAACCGATGTGGGCGATTGCGAGGGGGATGTGCGGAGCAGACAAGTCCTACCCTTTTTTGAAGCTTGCACTGCTAGTGCTGGCAGAAAAGCTGCCACAGCGGCACATCGCCTGACGCGGTTTGCGATCTTGTTGGTAATTGCGTTTCATGCGCATCAGAGTGCCCTGGCACAACCGCCTCGCGAACGGGCCATCATCAAACGGGTCTATTTTGACGCCTTTCGTCCCCTCTATCAGGGTAAGTACAATCTTGCCTCGCGGGGTTTCAAACAGGCGAGCAGCCGCGCAATTCGAACGGGCAATATGCGCTATATCGATTCCATCTGTTACTACACGATGGAAGGCGAGGTGTTCTATCGTCGCGGCGATCTGGTGCAGGCACTCGGCTACTTCAAATCCGCGTTGCGAATCTATATCCAAAATTCCGGCTGGATGTTGCATATGAAGTTTCCCAACACCATTCCACCGGTCGCTTCGGTCCCGCGGTTACCTGCCTGGGCGATTACCAAGCGAAAAATTCACTTGGGAAGGTGGCCGGATACTTTCAATATTATGCGTGGTGGTCCGCGGTTGGTTCAAAATCAAGGAAAGGCCGCGATAGGAAAATCCCAACAACTTCAAGCCTTGCATGCCGATGAATTGGTCCGCTGCATCGCACTGGCAATCCGTCGCTATGCCGAATTGCTCGGATCCCTTGCCAAACAAGACTCACTCACCCAGGAAGTTTTAGAGACCCTCGCACAGCGACAGGGGCAACCCAACCACTGGTCGGAAATTTGGCTGGATCTACCGTTGGGAGTTGCTTACGCAGCGGCTGGCAAGAGGGAAATGGCGATTGCAACACTCCAACGCAGCATGCTGGCCGGTGGCGCAATGGACCACTCCCTGACGGGAACGGCCATGCTCGCTCTGGGTCGATTGCATTTGAACGCTGGGGAATACGAACAGGCTGTCAACTGGTTCAACGAAGCGGCCCTTTCCGCATTCTTTTACGATCGATTCGAGGTCGTTGATGAGGCATTTCAACTGCTCTGTTTGGCACATATTGCCAGCGGGCACGGTGGCATTCCTCCCACACTTGCCGCGGCGACGGCCTGGGCAAATCGAAAAAATTTTGAAGAGATGTATGCCTCCTTGCTGCTTCGGACAGCCGAAGGCTATGCCGTAGCCGGAAAGGTAAAACAGGCTGCTTCCACACTCGGACAAGTCCACCGCGCAATCGGTCGCAGCGATATGGCAAAGGGTCGCATCGGCGCGGAAGCTCATTACGTAGCAAGCGTCATTTCGTACATGCAGGGCAATGCAAAATCCGCCCACCAATCATTGCAGGCAGCGATTGATTTTGAGCGCATCGGTTCCGTACGGTTGTTCCACATCAAGCTGGTAGATGCGGCGTACGTTGAGGGGTCGATCCGGGAGCGCGGGGCGATGAAACTCTACCAACAGGTACTCGAAGATCCTTCAGCCATCGTCTGGCGTCACCAACCCCTGGAGGCATTCAGCCAACTTCTTGTGCCGCAGCTCGTCGCTTTGAACCATTGGTTCGAGGCAGCCCTTAAACGGGAACAGCCACTCGCGGCCCTGAGCATTGTAGACCGCATCAAACGAGTTCGTTTTTTTAGCACCCAGCCACTGGGAGGGCGTTTGCTCAATCTTCGCTGGATCATGCAGGGGCATCCAGCTTCTTTGTCCAGGGAGGCCCTCCTGCAGCGGCAGGAGTTTACGGCTCAGTTTCCCCAGTTCGCAGTGCTTGACCAGCAAGCTAAAAAGATTCGAGGCCAGTTAAAGAAAGAGCCCCTGCTACCGAACGATCCCCAGTTGGCGAGCGAGCAAGCGAAGCGGCTTCATGAACTCGCAAAGAACAGCCAGTTACAAGAAAACGAACTCATGAAAATGGCCGTTCGCCGTGAGCTCGTTGCGATGGTTTTTCCGCCACTCCGCGATGCGGAAAACGTGCAGAAAACGTTGGCTGCAGGAGAAGCTATTTTGGTGTTCCATGTGACACCTAAGGCACACCATGTGTTTTTAGTGACAAGAGAACGTCACCGGCACTGGAAAATTGCCTCTCCCAAACAAGTCAAAAAATATCTCACGGCATTGCTCCGCTCAATGGGACATCACGATCAAAACCGCGAATTGGATCTAGAGCAGCTCGCGGACAGCAGTTGGCAAGTGGCAGCGCAGCAGTTGGCCGTGGAAATCACTGCCGAGGGCAAGATAGATCTCGGACGCAATATCAAGGAATTGGTTATT
>JAUWIQ010000360.1 GCA_030605285.1 Planctomycetota bacterium | reverse complement strand
TTTGAAACCGAATCGGGCAAGGAACTTTGGAAGCGGGATCAACCCGAATGCGGGGTGTTTGCCCTGGCAATACGTCCGGACGGCAAGCAGTTGGCGGCCGCGGGTGCCGATGGCATGGTCCGCTTGATCGATGCCGAGACCGGAGAGGTGACCGGCAATTTCACACCAACCGAACTTGAGGATCGGGAGGTTGCTCCGCAAGCGGCAGCCAGTGACGAGGCAGCTGGTGACGAGGCAGCTACGAACAAGGTCGCCCTGGTTGCCTTGGAAACGGCGGAGGATGCCGTTGCCAATCGCCTGTCGGTCGAACCCCAGGCGATTACGATCGAGCGGCCCGTGGATAAAGTGCAGCTTCTGGTCACGGCGAAGATCGCAGACGGAACGTCGGTCGACGTCACCCGAGATGTCCGTTGGAGTGTGGAGGGAGTGGGGAGCATCTCGGCGAGCGGTCTCTTCGTACCACAGCAGGATGGTAGAGGAATATTGGTTGCAGAGTTTTCCGGCCAGCGGGTAGAGATTCCGGTCGAGGTTTCCGGAATGGGCGCGACCTATGAACCTAATTTTATTCGCGATGTGAATCCAGTCCTGACCCGTTTAAGTTGTAATGCCGGTACCTGCCATGGTTCGCAGAAGGGGCAGAACGGATTCAAGCTTTCGCTGCGGGGCTACGCCGCGGTGAGCGATGTGCGGGCATTTACCGATGACCTCGCCGCGCGCCGCGTCAATTTTGCCTCCCCGGATGACAGCCTGATGTTGCTCAAGCCGAGCGCAGCGGTGCCCCATCAGGGCGGACAGGTGATGAAATACGATGAGCCCTACTACAAAATTGTTCGCGACTGGATCGCCTCGGGGGCCAATTTGGATTTAGAGACATCGCGGGTTACTCGGGTGCAGGTCCTCCCGGAAAATCCCGTGATCCACAACATCGGTCAGAAGCAGCAGATGCGTGTGGTGGCGACCTACGCGGATGGTCAGTCGCGGGATGTGACACGGGAGGCGTTTATAGAGAGCGGCAACACGGAAGTCGCGACCACCGACAAGACCGGTCTGATGACGGCGGTCCGCCGCGGGGAATCCCCCGTACTTGTCCGCTATGAAGGTGCCTATGCGGCGACCACCCTGCCCGTCATGGGCGATCGTACGGGCTTTGCCTGGCAGCAGCCTGAAACCTGGGGTCGGATCGATGAATTGGTTGCTGACAAATGGCAGCGGATGCAAATTGAACCCTCTTCGCTCTGTAAGGATCACGATTTTGTTCGCCGGGTTTATCTCGATATCACGGGTCTCCCGCCGAGGGCCGAACAGATTCGTACCTTTGTGGCCGACAGTCGCAATGTGCTGGTGAAGCGAACGGAATTAGTAAACCAATTGATCGGTTCGGAGCCCTATGTGGAGTATTGGACCAATAAATGGGCGGACCTGCTGCAGGTCAACGGAAAGTTTCTTGGCCGCGAAGGGGCGACTGCGTTCCGCGAATGGAGTCGTAAAGAAGTCCTTGCCAATACCCCGTACGACGAATTTGCTCACAAGATCATTACAGCCAATGGTTCCAATCGGGATAATCCGGCGGCTTCCTACTACAAGGTGTTGCGGGAACCGGCTGAAGTGATGGAGAACACAACGCATCTTTTTATGGCGGTGCGATTCAACTGCAACAAGTGCCACGACCATCCGTTCGAGCGTTGGACACAGAATCAGTATTATCAGACGGCGGCCTATTTTGCCCGACTCGATCTAAAGCCCGATCCCTCGATCGGCAAGGAGACGATCGGCGGTACCGCCGTGGAGGATGCGAAGCCCCTCTACGAGATTATCTCGGACAAGGCGGAAGGCGAAGTGGTGCACGATCGCACTAAGGAAGTGACACTACCTAAATTCCCCTTCCCATGCGATTACGAAGTTCCCCAGGGTGCCAGTCGTCGGGCCCAGTTGGCGGCCTGGTTGACCTCGCCCGACAACATGTATTTTGCCCGCAGTTATGTAAATCGCCTTTGGGGTTACCTGTTTGGCGTGGGGATTATCGAGCCGATTGACGATATTCGTGCCGGCAATCCAGCGAGCAATCCGGAATTGCTTGATTATCTGACCGCTGAATTTATCCGCAGCGATTTTGATGTCCGTCATGTAATGCGCTTAATCTGTACCTCGCGTACCTACCAGTTGTCCGTGGCAACCAATCGTTGGAACGAGGACGATCAGATCAATTATTCCCACGCGCTTGCTAGGCGTTTGCCTGCGGAAGTACTTTATGATGCCCTGCATCTTGTGACCGGCTCGATCAGCAAGATTCCCGGATTGCCCCCGGGAACGCGGGCGGCGGCAATTCCAGATGCCTCGATCAAACTGGCGGATGGGTTTCTTTCCAATATGGGAAGGCCGCCACGCGAGAGTGCCTGCGAATGCGAATGTTCGAGCGACATGCAGCTCGGCGGCGTGATTTCCTTTGTGGGTGGACCTACCGTAGGCAACGCGATCTCCGATCCGGAAAATGAATTGGCGAGCTTGGTTGCCGAAGAGCCCGATAATCCTCGGCTGGTCAGCGAGATTTTTTTCCGTATCCTGGGGCGACCCGCAACCGAAGCCGAAATTGCTTCCTGCCTTCAGATGCTGGAGGACCTGCCCCAGGATCATACGCATCTGCTCGACCGCCTCGAGCCGTTGAGCGCCGAAGCGGTGGCGCGGCAGGAAAAGATCCAAAGTGCGCGCGACGTCAAGCGGAAGCAGGCCGAGGCGGAACTCGCCTCGCCGCGCTTGCAGAAGTTAGCCCAGCAGGATGAGGCACTTGCAAACCTCTATCAAAAGAATCTGCAATCCGCGGAGCAGGCCGTTGCCGACTTCGACCAAGACGAGGAAAAACTGAAGCAGTGGGAAAAAGCCCTGGGAACAGCGAGCAACAGCTGGCAGGTGCTGGTACCGAGCCAATTCAAAGCTTCCAACGGTGCGACGCTAACGCTGGAGGACGACCAATCGATCTTTGTCTCCGGCAAGAATGGCAAGGGTGCTTACGAAGTCGTTGGCGAAACGCCCATGGAGAATCTTACCGGGGTGCGACTGGAGGTGATTGCGGACAAACGGTTGACCAGCGGGGGCCCCGGTCGGGCTGGGAATGGTAATTTCGTACTCAGTGAAATCGAACTGACCGCGGCACCGAATTCGAATTTAAAACACTGGGATCTGGTTCAGAGTTGGAAGTTTGAGGATCCGCAAGGGGCCGCCGTCTGGTTGCCGCAAGAGGGTGCCACGGTCCAAGTGGGCGAGGGACAGCTCACGGTCGGTGGCAAGGCGGGCGCGGTAGCAACAGAGCGCGGTCCCTGGAGTTCCCTGGGACCTTTTTTTGACCAGACACCTTTTGCAGCAGTCCTTGGCCCGGAGGGTAGGACCGTCAATCTGCAGCAGG
>JAUWIQ010000078.1 GCA_030605285.1 Planctomycetota bacterium | reverse complement strand
TTTGAAACCGACCTCAATCATACCCTCGAACTGCGAAAGGCAATCCCCGATCATTGTATTGTAGTCAGCGAGAGTGGGATCCGAACGCGAACCGATGTAAATCTTCTGCATGCAGCAGGTGTCGATGCCATGCTCGTTGGCGAAACCTTGATGAAACAGCATGATCTCGGGGCCGCAATCGACGCCTTGCTGGGAAAATAAGGTTGTCTCGAAATTTGGCCCGAGACCCAGATTCGCGGGCCGTCTCTTCTAACCACTCATCATCCTCTACTCGCGTGGTTGGCTGTCCGGCACTGTACAACGGAAATCAAAGGAGCACTCTAGAGGCGACTCGCTGCTTATGACGACGTCTGCCCACAATGAATACGGTCCTGTAAGGCCTGTACAGTAAGGACCTCCTCACGGAGTGCCTCCAACGCGAGGACTACCGCACCAATTCCCTGAATGGTCGTCACACACGGAATACCACCCGAAACACAGGCTGCGCGAATCCGACCCTCATCAGTGCGCGCCCCCTTGCCACTGGGGGTATTCATGATTAATTGCACGTCTTCGTTGGCCAGAAAGTCAAGAAGATTGGGATGTCCTTCTTTAAGTTTCTTCACGGTTGTCACAGTAATATTCGCTTCGCGCAATTTTTCGGCGGTTCCCTGTGTGGCTAGTAAATCGTATCCCAGCGCGGACAATCTACTCGCTAAAGGAACGATAGTCTCTTGGTGGCGATCGGCAACACTCACGAAAATATTTCCTTGTTCCGGTATCAAAACCCCCGCAGCTATCTGACCTTTCGCAAAGGCAATGGCAAAATTTTCCCCCACGCCCATCACTTCACCGGTACTTTTCATTTCAGGACCAAGCACGATGTCGACCCCAGCGAACTTGCGAAACGGGAAAACGCTCTCCTTGACAGACACGTAACTTGGCACGGGGTCACTGTCGTAGCCAAGGTCGCTCAGGAATATCGGAGTATCTAAAACATCACTTGCCATAATCGTCGCGGCGATTTTTGCTATTGGCATCCCTGTCGCCTTGGCAACAAACGGTACCGTACGACTCCCACGTGGATTGGCCTCAATCACGTAAACATTTTGTCGCCCGCCTTCTGTTTTTACCGCGAACTGCACATTCATAAGCCCTTTCACATTCAGGGCGCGGGCCATCGATTCCGTAGCATCTCGAATTTCGGTAATCACCTCATTGGGTAAGTTACAAGGCGGTATGACACAGGCGGAGTCCCCTGAATGGACCCCCGCCTCTTCAATGTGCTCCATGATGCCCGCAACGATTACAGTTTTTCCATCGAAGATACAATCAACATCGACTTCAATTGCATCCTCCAGGAAGCGGTCAATCAGTACGGGCTGACCTTCAGCAGCGATAAATGCCTCCCTGATATATTGCTCTAACTGAATTTTGTCGTAGCATATTTCCATTGCCCGACCCCCGAGAACAAAGCTGGGACGAACTAAAACAGGATAGCCTATCTTCTGAGCTTCAAGACGCGCCTGGTCGATAGTACGAGCAATACCATTCGCGGGTTGCTTAAGCTGCAGTCGTTGCAACAGCAATTGAAATTTTTCACGGTCTTCCGCTGATTCGATGGTGTCAACACTCGTTCCGATGATCGGCACACCCGCATTGTGCAGCGCTCTGGCAAGATTCAAAGGCGTCTGACCCCCAAATTGGATAATGACACCGTCGGGCTTAACCCGATCACATATGTTCAGAACATCCTCAGTCGTCAGCGGCTCGAAGAAAAGCAGGTCGCTTGTGTCGTAGTCCGTACTGACCGTCTCCGGATTTGAGTTGACCATAATCGACTCGATGCCCATCTCCTGCAATGCAAAACTGGCATGACAGCAGCAATAGTCAAACTCGATACCCTGACCGATGCGGTTTGGGCCACCGCCGAGAATCATCACCCGTTTGCGATTAGATTGCGCAGGTGGAATCTCATCCTCTTGCTCATAGGTTGAATAGTAATAGGGGGTATAGGCTTCAAACTCTGCGGCACAGGTATCTACCGACTTAAAAGTAACGATCACTCCGAGACGCATGCGTCGCTCCCGGACCTCTTGATCCGTGGAAGACCACATTGTCGCCAACTGACGATCTGAGAAACCTGCCTGTTTCGCGCGCCGCATATCCGCCTCTTGCGCCTGATCAACGCTACCGAGCCGACGCAACTCATCCTCCATTTCAACGAGTTCATTAATCTGCGAGAGAAACCAGGGATCGATTCCGGTGAGCTCATAAATGTCAGCGATCGTCATTCCACTTTTCAGCGCATAACGCAAATACCATGCCCGATGTTCGTTAGGCAACGCCAGCTTGGCACGAATGGACTCTAGCGTCGGTTGTTCATGGGTATCCCAGTAATCTTTTGAGTCACAGCCGATCCCAAATCTTCCCACCTCAAGGCCCCGGAGTGCCTTCTGAAACGATTCCTTGAAAGTGCGGCCAATCGCCATCGTCTCGCCAACGCTTTTCATTTGCGTCGTGAGCGTCGCTTCCGCTTCGGGAAATTTTTCAAACGCAAATCGTGGCACCTTGGTTACGACATAGTCGATCGTTGGCTCAAAACAAGCGGTGGTTTCACGGGTGATATCGTTCGGCAATTCATAGAGCCTATAGCCGACCGCAAGTTTGGCTGCAATTTTTGCGATTGGAAATCCCGTGGCTTTTGATGCCAGTGCACTGGACCGACTGACTCTGGGGTTCATCTCGATAACAATCATTTGACCCGTTTTTGGATCAATCGCAAATTGGATATTGGAGCCTCCGGTTTCCACACCAATTTCACGAATAACTGCCAAAGAAGCATCTCGCATTCGCTGATATTCTTTGTCTGTTAGCGTCTGTGCTGGGGCAACGGTAATTGAATCACCGGTATGCACACCCATGGGATCAAAGTTTTCTATCGAACAAATGATCACTACATTATCGTCTGCGTCACGCATCACCTCCATCTCATATTCTTTCCAGCCAATGACCGATTCTTCTATCAGCACTTCGCGTATTGGAGACTGGTCGAGCCCCGCTCGCACAAGTTGGTCGAATTCCTCACGGTTATACGCGATGCTAGATCCCGATCCTCCTAAGGTGAAACTCGGGCGGACAACACAAGGAAGCCCAATTTCTGCAATCACCGATTTTGCCTGATCCACGCTCGTAACAACCTGACCATGGCATACGTCCAATCCGATTTTTTCCATTGCCTTCTTGAACTGATCTCGCTCTTCCGCCTTGGCAATCACATCTGCCCGTGCACCGATCATTTCCACGCCATATTTTTCCAGGATGCCCTCACGATCCAGTTCCATCGCAAGATTAAGTGCCGTTTGTCCTCCTAAGGTAGGCAGCAGAACATCCGGCTGCTCGGCTTGGATGACCTTTTCGATCATCTCACAAGTCAAGGGTTCGAGATATGTGCGATCTGCAGTATCAGGATCGGTCATAATCGTGGCGGGATTTGAATTTACCAGCACCACTTCGTAACCCTCTTCCCGCAAAGCCTTGCAGGCCTGAGTTCCTGAATAGTCGAACTCGCAAGCCTGGCCGATCACGATTGGCCCGGAACCGATAATAAGAATTTTCTGAATATCGTCGCGTCGTGGCACGTTTTCGTTTGCCTCCGGATGGCTGGGCGAGAAAAATGTTGTTGCTCGTCTAAAATCTCGCGATATTACCACGTAACAACTAAGCAATTCAAGCAGTCGGGCGAGCGGTGCCGGCAAATCCAATCGGTGGCCCGCTTCACTAGAAAGTCCCTCCTGTTCGTTAAATGGGTCTGTTTACGAACCCCAATGCCCCAAGCCCTTACCCTAGGAATACTGCCAAGAAGGCCTCGGGGCCTTCGCACGATTCACGCCGATACGGCCTAATTGCCGTTCGTTGACAATTTTCCGTAACCCTTTTAACATTAATGTTTTGGGCCTAGTGGCAATGCCCCCACTCAACTCGCAACCCCCGATCTCTTGTGCGTACACCCTCGCGAAGCGGCGTTTTTGACGTAGCGGCCGATCCGCGCGTCGTAAAGTTTACCGAAAGTATAAGCTTTGATCGCCGTCTGTATTCGCACGATATTGATGGTTCTATCGCGCATGCCCAAATGTTGGCCAAAACTGGGCTTCTAAATGAGGGGGATTGCCAAAAAATTAAGCAAGCACTCGAGGATATTCGCCGGGAAATTGAGCAGGGTGATTTTGTCTTCTCCGCTGAGTTGGAGGATATCCACATGGCGATCGAGCAGGCCCTGATCGACCGCTTGGGCGATGTGGGACGAAGGCTCCACACGGCTCGCAGTCGCAACGATCAGGTTTCCACCGATTTAAGAATGTGGACTCGTGATGCGGCCCACAAAATCGATGCGCAACTTCACGAACTGCAACGTTCCTTTCTGGCCAGAACAAGCCAAGATGCCGACATTATTGTTCCCGCTTATACCCACTTGCAGCGAGCACAACCAGTGCTCGCTGCGCACTACTGGCTAGCTTATATTGAAAAGTTTCAACGAGATCGCCACCGGCTTGAGGATCTACAGCGACGGCTCAACGTTCTACCGCTTGGCACAGGCGCGGTTGCCGGTACCAGTCTGCCGATCGATCGGAAAATGGTCTGTAGGCAGCTTGGATTTGATCAAGTTGCAAATAACAGTTTGGATGCCTCGAGCGATCGTGATTTTGTCCTGGATTTCAGTTATGCACTCGCCATCATTGCGGGACATCTGAGCGGATGGGCGGAAGAGTGGATTCTCTGGTCAACAAGCGAGTTTGGTTATCTGCGTCTACCTCGTGAATTTTGCACCTGCTCTTCGATGATGCCGCAAAAAATCAATCCAGACGTGCTGGAGTTGATCCGAGGAAAAACTTCGCGCGTCGTTGGTAACCTGACCAGTCTCCTGACACTGATGAAGGGACTCCCGCTGGCTTACAACCGTGACCTTCAGGAAGACAAGCCGCCTTTATTTGATTCCTTCGACACGGTCCAGGCATGTCTTGATCTTGCCTAGCCTATTATTGTTCAAAGTGAATTGAATGCCGAAGCAGTCCGCAGCAGACTCGAGAGTGGCTATTTGGATGCTACGACCTTAATGGAATACATGATCAAACTTGGGGTCCCCCAGCGGACGGCGCACCACGCCGTTGGTACGCTGGTCAGCAGGGCAATGGAACAGCAATTATCGCTGCGCGAATTGCCGCTGTCAGAAATTCAGAACGTCTATGCGGATTTAGATGAACGAGTCTACGAAATACTTGGTGTGCAAAATGCACTGCGGGCATTTTGCAGTTCGGGTTCGTCCTCTCCGGAAGAGGTGCAAAAACAGATTGCCGCATGGCGGAAACGATTGGGTGGTGAAAGTTAGCGGGACAACCTGATGCATTGGCTGATTGAATCTTTGGTATCAAAAAGACCTGCGATAAAACACACGCTTGACACAAACATTTGGCACCTCGCTTTCCTGTGTTCGTGGCTCTCGTGGAGACGTTCACTCGTGGGTGGATTTCTGGGCATCGCCCTAGCGGCCTTGGGTCCGAGCCTGTTCGCTCAGGAATCACCACCGGCAGCAGCGACAACAAATGGCAAAGCCGAGCAGGGGCCTAATCCGGTAGTCGCTGCAATTCAGGAATCTAATCCGAAAACGCCAACGGAATTGATCGAGGCAATTAATCAGTTAATTGCGTTCCAAGAAGTTGGGTTAGCCAATGATTATGCCGCAACATTGGGCAAACTCGACCTCCAAGTAAAAGACATGAGGGATTTGGGAGATCGCTTGGATTCCGTGTCGTTGCTCCGAATTATCAACAATCGGCAGTTGGATAAAAAGGGTCGTGAGCAATGCCAGAAGATCTTAGCTGCCCTGGCTGTCAGAAGAAACAATCCAGAACGACTTGCGGATCTTGCCAATCAGGCAACATCTGACGATCCGGCGCAACGGCGGCATGCCATCACCGACCTCCGAGTTGCGGGGCCACTGGCGGTTGGTCCACTGGCTGCAATTCTCGCCGATCCAGAGCGGCGGAATGTCCATCACCGAGCGGTCTTTGCACTGTACAAGATGGGGAATCAAACGATTGCACCCCTGCTCGCGGTCTTGGAATCTGAAGACGAGCAACTCAGAGCTAACATCTTGCAAGCGCTGGGCCAACTCAAAGCAAGTCCAGCAGTTTATGATATCCTGGCAGCGGCTACTTCAGCTGATGGACCACCACAGATCGCTGGCCGATCGGCAGCCAGCAGGGTGATCGGGAAGCTTCCGCCAGTAGAAAAAATCAAAAAACAGCTTGCAGCTGCTGTAAATGATTATTTGACGGGTCGAATTCACCTACCTACCGATGTCGATGGTCAGGGTACTCTCTGGACATGGGACGACAAAACCCAAGTACTCGCTTCCCGACGGGTCGAAAAGTCCGTCTTGGCGGCCAGCACTGCTTATCGAATCGCCCATGCACTCTGGCGGATTGATCCAGACGATCTGCAAAGTCAACAAATAGAAGCCGTGGCCCGCTTGCAACGGGACAAACTCTACGGTGGCCTTCACAATCCACTTAGTTCTAAAACAAAAATATTTTTACATCAGCGTGTGGATCGTAAATCCCAAACAACTGGAAAATCGACCGCTTCCTTTGTTGATTTCAGTGAAGCCGTTTTTGAGGAAGCGTTGCGCAGGGGCTACGTGCCTGCGGCGATTGCAGCTGCGGAGAACCTTGCGCAAGTCGCTGCCGATGACAACCGCTTGGCTCAGCTAATCGCCCGACGTGCGCCGCAAGCTCATCCCCTTGTTGAGGCTGTTGGACACCCTAATCGTCGGTTGCGATTTGCTGCCACACGGGCCTTACTCCAAATGAATCCGGACCTGCCCTATGTGGGTGCCAGTCGAGTCAACGAAGCGCTCCGGTTTTTTGCCAGTGTGGACGGACAAGCTCATCTCTTGCTGGCCGATAGTCGCCCGCAGCGACCGCACCGCATAGAGGGTTTCCTAAAAATGATTGGCTATGAAACAGATACCTACAAGACCGGCGGTGCGGCTTTTCTTGCGGCAACTAAAAATCCAGAAACTGTGGCCGCCTTTCTGTCATTTACAATCAGCCCTAGATCGATCCAAGAGGTGCTGCACGAACTGCGAACAGACCCCAGAACAGCGAGCCTTCCGGTGGCATTAATCGTGGAACCTGAAAATCGGGTTCGTGCAGAGCATTTTGCTGAAGATGATCCGCTAACCTTGGTTTTCTTTTCGCCCCGTGATGCAGAGACCGCAAAAATACAAGTCGCCCAGTTAATCGCGGCCGTAGGCTCTAATTTTGTTGCTCAACAAGAACGTTTGCAGCAGGCGGCCGAGGCAATCGACCAGATTGCCAAGTTTTCGAAAATACCCTCGGACATTTACGATTTGACCGGTTTCGATCGTGTACTAAAAAAGAACCTTTATGTGCCCTCCCTTTCAAAATCAGCCTCACAGGCTTTGGGTAATATTGGATCCGCATTTGCCCAACTTGCACTCGTGGACGCTGCGAGCCAGACTCATTTGCCAGCTGAAACTCGTGCTGCTGCTGCCGATGCATTTGCCCGTAGCGCAAAAAAACATGGTATTGGCTTGACGCTTGAACAAATCCAACGACAAGCAGAGCGATACGATCAGAGTGCCGAGAGTAGCCCGGAAAATGAAGCCATTCTCTGGCGTATTCTTGACGCGATCCAGAACTCGCAGAACAAAAAGTAGGCCGTTGACAGCATCCGTGTATCTCAGGCTACGATTATTATGAGTCTTGGTAATCCGAGTGCAGCCCGGAGTGATGGATCTCCACCGATCCCTGAACTAATCGGTGATTGCCAAGCTATGCAACAGGTTTATCATCTCACGCGTAAAGTTGCACTAAGTAATGCATCGGTTTTGCTGCTGGGAG
>JAUWIQ010000075.1 GCA_030605285.1 Planctomycetota bacterium | reverse complement strand
TAATGGTAAAATGACGGATTGAGTATTCGATATCCGTTGTCTAGCGCGTACGCAATCAGATGAGAAAAAGCGAATAGTTGATTGCCAAGCCGACCTTCTGGTTTAGTAACCAGAATAGAACCGCTACGACGTCGAGAAGTATTTCGATTTTCGGGTGAGCAATCGGCACTGTCGTCTGGAAAAGTCGTGTTGAATTGATCAACGATCATTACCGCAGTTCCAGTCTGGAAAAACGTTCGATGAAATCGGGGGAATAGATAACATAAAGAATTGTAGTGGGCAACTGGAAATACCGGAGAATAACGGATGTTGGGTTTTGCTGAAAATGGGTTAGGTAACGCTGAACTGCTGGCATTGATATCGGCTTGGAAAAAACGGATTTGCATTTGGCCAGTCTTCATTGCCAATACGCAATCGACTTGCGGTGTCCAATTCGCGCAAATCCAAAACGAAGCACACTAGCGGTACAGAGTCACGTTGACTTACAGCAGGTAAAGAGGTAGCGTTCCCTGACGTTTTTCTGGTCCCATGCTATCATCCCTAAATATAAACGGCCCAAGGAATATCGCAGGATGAAGAACTTAGGGCGTGCCATCAAGCAGGCGCTGCGCCAGCGTTTCACAATCGCCGGTATCGTCATTTCGTCGTTAGTTGTCGCCTTCTTCTGGAGCGCTAATATCGGCGCGGTTTATCCGTTCGTCGAGGTGGTCATCCAGAACAAGTCAATGCACGACTGGGCGCGGGAGAGAATTGCGCAGAGCGAAAAAGCGCGCATCTCAATCCAAGCAGAAATCGATTCGCTCGAAAGGAAAAAAGTTTCTGGCGAGAGCGACAAGAATCGCTATGTGAAAGAAAATCGGATTTCCCATCTGAAATTGCGACTCGAAGCAGAGGAAAAGGTTATTGCAACGACACGCTACTTGCAGCCTTACATCGAATCTTATTTGCCAGACGATGCATTTCAGACCCTGGTCCTGATCGCAATGTTTCTGGTTGTCGGTACGGTGATTAAAGATCTATTTCTGGTTAGTAACATGCTGTTGGTGCAACGATTTTCAGAAACGACAACGTTGGAGTTAAGAAATCAGGTTTTCCAGCATACGATGAAAATGGGATTGGGTGTTTTCAATAAGGATCGTACTGGCGATTTAATGAGCCGATTTACAGGGGACATTGGAACTGTTGGTGCAACGATTGCGTTCCTGTTTGGCCGGGCACTTCGCGAGCCACTTAAAGCAATTGTCTGTCTAGTTGGTGCTTTGTGGGTGAGTTGGCAGTTGATGTTGTTTTCGTTCATGGTCGCGCCACTGGCGCTATTTATGACGTACATTCTGGCCAAATCGATCAAACGGGCAAACCGACGAGCTATGGAGGAATCGAGCCAATTGTTCAGGCGACTGTTGCAATCGTTCAGCGGTATTTATGCGGTTAAGGCGTACACGATGGAGAAGTATGAAAACAACCGGTTTCGACGCACGACACGCGAAGTCTATCGCAAATCAATGAAAATCATGTTTTATCACTCGATGACTAAATTTAGTGATGAGGTGTTGGGGATCTGTGTCGTTTCTATCTCAATCCTGGCCGGCGGTTATCTGGTGCTGAACCAGGAGACTCACTTGTTTGGGATGGCGATGACAACTCGACCTCTGAATCTGGCATCGCTGCTATTGTTTTATGGATTTTTAATTGGGGCGAGTGACCCGCTGCGCAAATTATCGGGTTTTATAAATATAGCTCAGGCGGGCGCGGCAGCGGCGGATCGCATCTATCCATTGTTGGATCGTACGCCCACAATTATTGAAAAAGAAAAGACCATTCAAATCGAGGGGCTGCGTCACCCGATTGTTTTTGATCGAGTCAATTTTTATTATGACAAAAAAGAACCTGTCTTACGGGATATCAACCTGACAATAGCTCGTGATGAAACGCTTGCGATTGTCGGCCCCAATGGCTGTGGAAAGACCACGTTAGTCAACATGATTCCCCGCTTCTATGATCCAGTGGATGGTGAGATACGATTAGGCTATACACCACTTCGAGATTTACGCATCTACGATTTGCGTCGTCGAATTGCTGTCGTCACACAACAAACGATTTTATTTGATGACACAGTTCTAAATAACATCCGTTATGGATCTCCTCGAGCTCGCGACGAAGAGGTGATGGATGCGGCAAGAAAAGCGCATGCCCATGATTTTATATTGAACAAGCTCGAGCATGGTTATGAGACCAATGTAGGTGAGTCGGGTGGACGATTGTCAGGCGGACAACGTCATAGGCTTTCTCTGGCACGGGCCATTTTACGCGATCCGGAAATTATGATTCTGGATGAGGCAACTAGCCAGATTGACCCGGAAAGCGAGCAGCTCATTCACAATGCATTGAAAAAGTTTACAAAAGACCGCACGACAGTCATTATCACCCATCGACTGTCGACGCTCTCACTGGCAGATCGCATTATGGTAATGGACGAGGGAAAAATCGTTGATCTAGGAACTCATGACGAACTATCTAGTCGATGCGAACTGTATCAGCGGCTCTATCAGATTAATTTCAAGGAATCGGCTTAAAGAGTAGGCAGTTTGCCCTTGCCGAAGTCCCAGAAATATTAGACGATTCTCCAGTATATTCCGTTGGTTGTTACACATTGAGCAGGGACATTTCAGGTGACTACACTCCAGGAAAAAACCGTTGTTGTCACGGGTGGTGCTGGTTTCCTTGGCCGCGAAGTATGCCGAGAACTCGAATCTTTACATCCTCGAGAGATTATTGCTCCACGCAGCAGTTCCTACGATTTGCGCGACCGGGGCGCAATCCGCCAATTGCTCACTGACAGTCGTCCCGATGTGATTCTCCATCTGGCAGCTGTGGTTGGCGGGATCGAGGCGAATCGTCTCAATCCCGGCAAGTTCTTTTACGAGAACGCGATCATGGGAATCGAACTGATCGAGCAGGCCCGCTGCTTCGGAGTCGATAAGTTTGTGGCGGTAGGATCGATCTGTGCCTACCCGAAATACACGCCGGTACCTTTTCGGGAGGAGGATCTCTGGAACGGCTATCCGGAGGAAACCAACGCCCCGTATGGACTCGCAAAGAAAATGCTGCTGGTGCAGTGTCAGGCCTACCGCCAGCAGTATGGGATGAATGCGATCACGTTATTTCCCGTCAATCTTTATGGTCCTTACGACAATTTTGATTTGCAGTCGAGTCACGTTATCCCGGCGTTGGTGCGTAAAGTATGCGAAGCGATGGAATCGGGAAGTGAATTTGTTGAAGTCTGGGGAACCGGATCAGCATCCCGAGAATTTCTTTATGTGGGGGATGCTGCAGATGGGATTGTGCGGGCGACAAGAGATTATAATGAGTCCGAGCCTGTAAACCTCGGTTCTGGAAGCGAGATTTCAATTCGGGAGCTTGCGGAACTCATCTGTGAGGTTTGCGGCTTTGCAGGAGAGATTCGCTGGAATGCGGAAAAACCCGATGGACAGCCGCGGAGGTGTCTCGATACGACGCGAGCACTCGCGAAATTCGGTTTCGAAGCCCGCACCAGTTTGCGTGATGGGCTGATGCAGACGGTCCAATGGTATCGCGAAAAATGCGGTCGCTTGGCAGCTTAGTTGTTCCACAGTTCGGGACGATCGGGGCTCGCGCCGATTTTATTGGGAGGGCGTAGGACTCATGTCGCTACGACAGGATCTGCCAAGGATTTCAATCGCAGCGGATTAGCTTTGGCGCACTGATTTGCAATCCTCGAACACCACCAAAGTGTTTTTGCAGCTCCGTGAACGACATCTTCAAAAAATCGTAGATTGCAGGAGATGGGTTTTGTGAAAACCAATCCTCTGCCAAGACTGCCATGGCGGCATCGTACGCCTTCTCACTTGTGGAATGGACATAGCAACGACCACCAAGTCGTCGCAGATCCCCATCAAATCGAGGGCTGATGTGCCACAATTCGTGCAGGATCGTAACCAGCTTTTCGCGAAAGGGCTGGTTCTGGAAACGCGGCATATAGAAACTTAGTAGGTAGAGTACCTCCTGCCCCTGCGAGTTTCGTATTTGCTGGACCCGCCACCGCTGGCCCTTCCGGACTATTTCGCGTTTGCCCCCCTCAAAACGCATGGGAGTGAGTGCCGCTTGGAGTCCATGGCGGACATTTTTGCGTGTTTGGCAGAAGCTCACTGCCACTTGCTCCATTTCAATATGTGCCAACTGCGGAAGACGGGCGACCATGTCTTCACAGACGCATCTTATGCGGTAGGTGAAATCGAAGTCGGATTGCGACTCGGGTAACGAGCGTGCTGTCCGGTCATCTCGGAGAGGCGCAGCCATCCGTGACCAAATTCCCTGATCTGCCGCCTGCTCCAAGAAGCGGGGGCAGTAGTTATCGTTGAGGTGAGATCAAACCTAGCTGCTGTTGCCGTGAATCGATCAACTGTTGTTGGCCGATTTCTCGTTTTCATCAGAATCCATGTCGTCGGCTTCAACCAGATTCTCAGATTCTTCGCCCTCCGAAGCCTGATCATGGATCTCTTCTTCCTCGGGTGCGCTCTCGCTCGGGGCAGGATTCTCATCTTCAAATCGTGGTGTCTCTGAGGTGGGGCCTTTGACACGATCCCGCTCGCCAACCAGTTCTAGAATAACCTGAATGCCCGCATCGCCCAGTCGCGGTTTGGCAAGACGCATAATTCGCGTGTAGCCGCCGGGGCGATCTTCGAATCGCGGGGCTACGTCATCGAAAAGAATGGAGACAGCTTCTTTATTTCCCAACAGTTGAATCGTACGGCGACGTGCCGAAAGGACCGGCGCAATAGCCTGATTCCACTCTACCCAACGATCGCTTGCCCGCCACTTCTTCCACTCTTCCGAATCCCGCTCCGCATCCGAGGCCAGCGAGTCGGCTTCCCGCTGTTCGTTGAGTGCATTGCGGGCGATTGTAATACAACGCTCGATGAGCGGGCGAACTTCCTTTGCTTTCGCCATGGTGGTTACAATACGGCCTTTTACCTGCGGTGCGTTGTCATCAAATTCCGCGTCCCGCTCGGTCAAAAGCAGGCTGGATGCCAGATTCTTCATCAAAGCCCGCCGGTGGCTTGGCGAGCGTCCCAGGATTCGGCCTCGTCTTCGATGTCGCATGACAAATCACGATTACTTAAAATGAGCAGAAAACAAACCGCTTGAGTACGATCTTAAACAATTCCAGGTCAAACGCCATTTGGTCGTTGCTAGAAAGCAGGAGCCGGAAACGAGGTTACCCGCATACCCAGACGTAATCCCAGTTCTCGAAGTTTTTCGTAGACTTCCTGTAACGTTGTATCACCAAAATTACGAACTTCCATGAGTGAGTCTTCGTCTTTCGTCACGAGATCCCGCACGGTCAGAATGCCTTCAGATTCCAGGCAGTTACTGGCCCGCACCGAAAGTTGTAGCTCGGCAATATTCATATTCAACTTTCGTTCGAGTGCAGGATCGACTCCATCCGTATTCATTCGCACGCTGCTATGCACTTCTGTACCAAGTTTGCTGTACTGAACAAACGGATTGAGGTGTTTGCGAAGTATTTTTGCGGCTTCAACCAACGCAATTTCAGGATGAATGCTACCGTTGGTCCAAATTTCCAAGGTCAGTTTGTCGTAGTTTGTTTTCTGACCTACGCGGGTTGCCTCCACTTCGTAACGGACACGGACGACGGGACTGTAAACAGCGTCGATTGGAATAATGCCTACTTCCTGCTCGCTGGGTGTGTGCTCCAACGCCGGAATATACCCACGACCATTCTCGACGACCATTTCCATGACAAAGTCATTATCACCGCTAATCGTGGCAATTTTGTGCTCTTTATTGATGATGTCAACGGAAGCGTCCGCTGCAATATCTGATCCCCTGATATCACCGGGCGAGTTTTTCTCAACGCGTATGACTTTCGTTGAATCCGAATGATTTTTTACGACAAGTGATTTGATATTCAAAACAATGTCGGTCGCATCCTCTACAACGCCATCGATCGTTGTGAACTCGTGCTGTGCACCCTGGATGCGGATCTGTGTAATTGCGCTACCTTCCAGGCTGGATAGTAATATCCGCCGAAGGCTGTTACCAATGGTGACGCCGAACCCCCGTTCAAACGGTTCGGCAACGAATTTCCCATAGGTTGCGCTAAGCGTTTCTGCTTCACACCGGACCTGACTGGGAAGTTCAAGACCACGCCAACGAATATGCATAGTTTGTCTCCGTAACCGCTATTTTGAACACAATTCAATAATCAACTGAGCCTGAATCGGAATCGAGATATCTTCTACCTCAGGTAACCGCGCCACGCGGCCTTCTGGAATCGCACCCTCTGCCAAATTGAGAAAATCAGGAACATCACGCTGATTTTCTGAAAGATTCGCAGTAACTGCCTGCAGGCTTTTCTCGCGGTTTTTTACTTGGATGACATCACCCGCCCCCACCTGGAAACTAGCGATATCCACAAATTGACCGTTTACCATGAAGTGACCGTGAGTAATGAGTTGCCTAGCCTGTGCCCGGCTCTGACCGAAACCCAGGCGATGCACGACGTTGTCAAGACGCCGCTCTAACAGGCTCAACAAGACATCGCCCGTATTGCCTGATGCGCGGGTCGCCCGTCCGAAATAACTGCGAAACTGGCGCTCTAGGACCCCGTAATAATGCTTGACCTTTTGTTTTTCACGAAGCTGAAGGGCATATTCTGTCAGCTTTCCTCGGCGAAATTGGTGCATGCCCGGAGGAGAATCTCGTCGGTCGAAACCACACTTAGGGGTATCGCAACGAGAGCCCTTCAAAAACAATTTCATTCCGTCACGTCGACAAAGCCGACAAACTGGGCCTGTGTAACGCGCCATACTTGCTTTCCAGCCTGTTTTTGAATTCTAACGATTGTGACGATCGAGTTATCGATCGGTTAATTTTATTTGCAGTGTCTCTTAGACTCGCCGTTTTTTGCTGGGGCGACAACCATTGTGAGGCATCGGTGTAATATCTTCGATGGACTTAATGTTTACGCCTGCCGACTGCAGTGCTGTAATCGCGCTTTCTCGCCCGCTACCTGGCCCATTCACGCGAACATCGACATCTTTGATGCCAAATTTCTTTGCCTTTTCCGCTGCCTGCTGTGCTGCACATTGCCCTGCAAAGGGTGTGCTTTTTCGACTGCCTTTAAAGCCGGATGTCCCGGCACTCGCCCAGCAGAGGGTATCGCCTTTTATGTCCGTGACCGTGACCGTCGTGTTGTTGAACGTTGCCTTGATGTAGACAATGCCCACGGAAACGTTACGTCGCACCTTTTTCTTTTTGCCTTTTGCCACCGCCTAATTTACTCCTTATCCCTTATCGCCTGTGGGTGAACCTCCGCGATCCACACACCCGCTATAAATTTTCAGCTAACATTTCTAAATTACCGTAAATCTTTTACGCCCTTTTTGCCAGCCACGGTCCTCCGCGGCCCTTTGCGAGTTCGAGCATTAGTTCGCGTTCGCTGTCCGCGGACGGGTAGGCCGCGTCGATGTCGCAGACCTCGATAGCAAGCAATATCCCGCAGTCGTGATACATTTTGCGCAACTTGCCGGCGAAGCTGACCTTCGACGATATAATCTTTATCGAGTAAAGCCGCGAGCCGCGCGACTTCATCTTCCTGAAGATCACGAGCACGTTTTTTTGGATCGATACCTGCATTTTGACATAGTTGCCGCGCACTCTTAGGCCCGACACCATAAAGGTAAGTCAACGAAACAACCGTGGGACGATCGTTTGGAATGTCAACACCCAACAAACGAGGCATAGGTTCTTATTCTCCTAGTACTGTCTTACAACAGCCATCCATACTGCTTGGGGTCTATTCTGCTTGGGGTCTATTCTATTGATATATGGCGAGGGATTATCCGGCGGTTGCCGAACCGCACTAACGGAAAATGCCAAAGCAGGGGGAGGAATCGCCCGGCCCCATACACTCGGAACCCACCGGTTTTTTAACCGTGAATCAAATATCTTGGCGTGTTCAACCC
>JAUWIQ010000232.1 GCA_030605285.1 Planctomycetota bacterium | reverse complement strand
GCCAAATCATCCAAGACATTTAGGACGAAGGGAACATTATCGACTTGCCACTTGGCAAATCGCTCTCCAAAAAAACTCGCCCGTTCACGAAGCAGAAAAAATACCCCCGCCAGAACATCCATATCGGCGACAACGACCACATTCATCGCCGGCGATCCTGACAACTGACTTGACCGGTCTCCCTCATTTCCCGTCTCTTTGGACTCCGCAAATTTTTCCTCGTCCACATGAATTGCCGCAGCAAGGACATACTCAATACCGCTCGATTTTTCAAACGGCTTGATCTCCTCACGCGGCCTCAGATCTGCTTGACCGAAAAGATTTCGGGTAATGCAGTCCCGGTAACGAACAACGCCCGTGCGTCGTCCCAGAGAGACCAAAGGAATAAACGCACGACCTACATCCGTACCTATGTCCTCGATCGCACCGGGATAGAGAAAAAGAAGTTTCTGTAATCCCGAACTAATAGGCTGCTCGGCATTCAGCGGCTCACCCGATTCATGACAGGCGGGAGTAATCCAGACATACTCATTCTGCAGCTCGCCATCTTCCGGGTGGGGCGTGTAGTCCTGCCAAACAATGGCAGCCGTCTCGCCGGTCTGCGACAATCCCAAACCATCGCTTTGCGGGGCGATGCTCACCAACTTGATTCCCAAGAGATTCCAGAGTGGGGCCAAATTCCCTTTCGGCTCCGGGGGCTGTCGCATGAAGGCCATCTGCCCCTGAGGCTGTCGCGGCTGATCGGTCCCAGGGGCCGAGGAGGTCACGGGAAAGGGATCTTCGTAAATTGCAGTCGCCTGCCCGGCTCGAACCGCCGCAATGAAATTCTGCATCTGCGCTTCGTTCAAGGAAGAGGGCTGTACCGCCAGCAAGACGTCAAATTGTTCGCTGATCGGCTGCGAGGGATCCACCTCAACAACCTTGTATTGCTTTTTTAATTCTTGAATCAGAGGTTGCTCACCCGAACCCGACCCCGGAAATCCGCCCTGTATCATTAACCTTGCTTCGGTATTTAAAACGCCAATGATCATTTGCTTCTGTTGAAGTACGGTGGCAAGTGATCGCATCAATTCATATTCCACGGGAAGACTTTCGCCCATGAATGGCACAACAACTCGCTCAAGGCCATACTCAAAAGCGACTCCAAAAATAACGTCCTGTGAAGTGGCCGCGCCACGAACGGTGGTCAGCATGGTCTCTTTTTTGATTCCGTAGAGCGTTTCCGCCCGATTCGCTTGCTCGCCAAAAATATCGATACCGTCGTAAACACGCAGCTTGACCCGCTGTCCCCCCACCGCTTTAATCTCCCGCAATGTTGAGAGGAGATTGAATCGCTTCTGGACAAATTCTTCGGAAAGATCCTGGCTGATAAAGGCCTCGATCTTTAACACATAGGGATCCTCTTTTGCAGACAGCTCTTGGATGAGCTGCAACGAACGCGGTGAAAGCGAACCGAGCCGCTCGCTAGTAACATCCAGGCGAAACAACTGCATGGCAGCCGCTGCGACACTTACACTGCCAGCAATCAGAATCAGCGCAAGCGCTCGTATTACGTAATGCCCCGTCATGGAGGATTGGTCGCGGACACCCGCCCAATGCCTGCGACCGATCAAAACCATCGACAAATAGAGCATGATTGTGATGATCATAAGAAAATAGATCAAGCTGGAAGAACTGATCACGCCGCTCTGAAAATCATAAAACTTTGCCGAGATACTAAACTGCACTATTTTTCGAGCAAGAACTTCGGGAAATACAATATCGGCCCAAGATGCAATGACTAACGGGACGCAGAAAACGATGCCGAGAATGAACCCCACGGTCAAATTTCTGGTCATGAACGAAGCGACCATACCGATCGCAAGCATGGCGAGCCCGACGACCCAATAACCGAAGTAGTTGCCCAGAAAAAGCCCCAGGTCCGGGCTGCCGAGGCTGATCAGCACCAAATAGTTACATATCTGAGAGAATAACAGCGAGATCGTATAGATCGCCACCGCACCAAGATATTTTCCTAGGACGATGTCGAAGTCGGTGGCCGGCATCGTCAGGAGAAGTTCATCGGTACCCAGACGCCGTTCTTCCGCCCAGATGCTCATCGTGATTGCCGGAATAAAGACCAGCAAGATCAGTGGAATATACCGATTTAACTGATCCAGGTTCGCCAAATTGGAACTAAAAAATGCTTCGCTCCAGAACGCGGTGATGGAGGAAAGTGCTACGAAGAGGCACAGAAACACATAACCTATCGGGTTCGTGAAGTAGGCCAGAAAATCACGCTTGAAGACGGCGAAAGCCGACCGTCGCCAGGAAGCTGCCAGCGCCAGGCCCAACAGCAGAGGCGCGAGAAATAATAAATCAATTCCAAACAAACCGAGTACAGAGGAGAGCTTGGCTACAAACATTTCCATCGTTGTCTTCGTCCGTTTAATTTTGAGGTGTCTGTTGATTCGCTTGCGAGTTGCGAATTATTTATTTTCGAAAAAAATAGCGTCAGGAGGCAACTGGCGATGTCATTTTTGCAAAAACCGCATCGAGGCTTTCACCCTGCGAACGCAATTCCTTCAGCAATCCGTCAAACACTAAATGTCCCTCGTGAATAAAGATGACACGATCAGCCATCGCTTCAACTTCCTGTAGAATGTGTGTCGAAAGCAGGATCGTCTTCTCTTCCCCCAAATCTCGCAACCTGCTGCGAATGTCCGTGATCTGATTCGGATCCAGACCCGCGGTCGGCTCATCGAGGATCAGAACATCCGGTTCATGAAGCAACGCGTGGGCCATGCCAATTCGTTGGCGATAGCCCTTTGATAATTTTCCAATCGGTTTTCGCAGCACGTCCTCCAGCGCACACAAATCGACAACCTCGTCGATACGGCGTGCCACCTGTTTGCTTGGCATCTGACGCGCCTCGGCAAAAAATTGGAGCAGACCGAGCGGCGTCATATCCGGGTAGAGCGGACCATTTTCAGGGAGGTAACCGAGTCGGGGAGAACCGGCCAATCGATCCGTAGTCATATCGTGCCCGCAATGCGAGCGACCCCGGCAGAAGGGGCAAGATAACCCGTCAGTAATTTCATAATCGTACTCTTGCCCGCGCCATTCGGACCCAGAAAGGCAACGACCTCACCCCGGTAAATTTTGAAAGAGACATCGCGTACCGCTGAAAAATCGCCATAAAACTTAGAAAGACAATCCGCCTCAATCATGGGGATCTCAGGCAAATCGTTTGGGATTTCCTGAATCGACATATTGACTGAACTCCACAATTTTTTAGTTCAACATCGTAATCCGGGATCGCATTCCAAACCACAGCGATTTCGTCGCCATCCAGTTCCAATGATGGGAGAGCGGCCTTCAAGGCCGCGTCAGGTGGCAGGAATACGATTCGGGTGGGAAAATCCTCTCGCTGCCGTGAAACAGGGCAGCCACCTGAAACAAAAATTTATAACTTCATCCGACAATGTCAATACTTATTTAAGATTCACGACAGCCAATCTTGCAAGCCAAAATACCCAAGCGGTTACAGCACGGTTAAGAGGATGTCGAGCAACTGGATAACCTGCTCGTCAGGCATTCTGGGCGAGATCCATTTGACGCTGGTATTTCTGATGTCGTCGCCAGTGGCTATCGTCCGTTTCCTGAAAATCGATCCGCTGGTGGACACCCCGCGTTTCCTCGCGAGCAAGTGCAGCGTCAATGATAAAATAAGCCACAGTCAGCATATTCTGCAATTCCCAGCCCGCAGGATCCGGAAATTGACGCGGCAATACGTAATCACACCAACGCTCGACAGTTTCTGCCGCTTCTCGGAGGCCTGCCCGCGAACGATGGACCCCCGCTTTACGCCACATCAGACTTTTCAAAGAATTGCGAATATCCGCAATATTCAGGGGATTACCCGGCTCAGAATTTGGTGGGTTGACCAGCGGCAGGATTTGAAACTGATCCGACATGGTCAACGCCTCACGACCGGCTGCTGCCCCCGCGTGCGCACCGTAGACCATTCCTTCTAAGAGGCTATTCGAGGCCAGGCGATTTGCACCGTGCAGGCCACTTGAGGTGACTTCCCCGGCCGCCCACAAATTGGGCACGGTGGTGCGACCCTCGCGGTCCACCGTCACACCCCCGATGAAATAGTGGGCACCGGGGCGAACCGGAATACGATCCGTTGCAATATCCAGTCCAAACTTCTGGCAGAGTGCGGCGATCCCCGGAAAACGATTGCGAATGTGGGTTGGATCCAGATGACTCAAATCGAGATAGACACAAGGATGCCGAGTCTTCTGCATCTGCAATTCGATGCTGTGGCTGACGACATCTCGGGGAGCCAATTCCATCCGCGGGTCGTGATGTTCCATGAACCGTTCACCGTGGCAGTCCAGCAAGTACGCACCCTCACCTCGTCCCGCCGCAGTAATCAAG
>JAUWIQ010000067.1 GCA_030605285.1 Planctomycetota bacterium | reverse complement strand
GGTGGAGATTCCTCCTGGCTGCGGACCCGGTACGGTCAATGATGCATTCTTCCGGTTTGTGACCGATATGGGTGCGCCGGGGCCGGATCGCGGCAAAGGAGGTAAATACTTAATTCTTCCCGAGGGCTACCAGGGCGATCTGCCGGAAGGCTATTTCACGGCCACTTCTCCTTCGTCAGTGAATTGGTTGATTCTTCGCGGTATGCTCCAAGACGGAAAGCCCGATGCAGCTTCAAAAAACTTTCGTCAAGGTCTCAAAGTCTACCCGCTAAGCCAAAAGAGCAATCCACCAAAGATGGAATTTATTGAAGGTTCAAAAATCCCCTTCAATACAATCCACGCAAATAGCTACAAATTTTTTGAAGAGATCAACAATGTGATCCAGAGAGAACCCGTGGATTTTATCGACCCTGAACTGCGAGGATTGCTCGCAAGTATCGGGATCCAGAAAGGCCAACCCTTCGCCCCAGATGCACGGATGCAAAAAATTCTCACCGAGGCGGTTGCGGTGGCCAATGCAACGGCGCGGGCCCTGAGTTTCAGGCCGCGTTCTGAGACGGTTTACATCTACGATGACAGCACCTGGTATACCGCCTTCGATGGGGGCGACTACCGCTGGCTGATTGAAGACGGCAAAGGGGGTCGCAATCTCGATGCCCGCACCTTCTTTTTCTACGTTGCCACCGTGAACACCCCGGCGATGGTCAAAGAGATGATCGGTGTCGGTTCCCAGTACGCTTTCAATGCACTTGATAAAGAGAGTGCGTATCTGGACGGTAGCCAAAACTACAAAGTGAACATTCCCTAGGATGTTCCGGCCAAAGATTTTTGGTCCATCGTCGTTTACGATCCGCAGACCCGCTCCGAATTGCAGACCGATCAGCCGTTTCCAAGTCGCAACAGCAAGCGCAATCAGATGGCCGTGAATGAAGATGGTTCGATCGATATTTATTTTGGCCCCAAGCCTCCAGCGGGAAAGGAGTCGAACTGGATCCAAACCGTGCCGGGCAAAGGGTGGTTTCTCTGCCTCAGGCTCTACGGTCCGTTGAAGCCCTGGTTTGACAAGTCGTGGCGACCGGGCGAGATTGAGAAACTCTAGTCGGTCTGTCACGCACCCGCGACAACAAGCGGATGGGGAGGGATTCGAACCCCCGGTACGGTTGCCCTTACAGCAGTTTTCAAGACTGCCGCCTTAGTCCACTCGGCCACCCATCCGTGTAGGCACCTTCTGATGGTGCCTGGAATGATTGACTCTAACGCCCCCTTCGCTGGCCTGTCAAACGGGGCGCCCTCTGCCACTTATCCTTACTCGCCCCACACATCCCATCGCGCACGCGAGGCGATACAATGAGAGTGGATATTCCTTACGACTGAAGGTCCGATGAAAAAAGTACTCCTTCTGATTCTCCTGGCGGTCGTGCTCTTTAGCATCGTTGGTGTTTTGATCGATTATTTGGTAGCCGTGCCACTCGAGGCCACAGTCACATACGTCGGCAGCGCAACGTGCGCGGAATGCCATCAGCAATCTTTCAACCGTTGGCATGGGTCGCCACACGATCGGGCAATGGATCTGGCAACCAGTGAAACAGTGCTCGGCAATTTTGAGGATGCCAGCCTTACCTATCAGAGTGTCACTTCACGAATGTTTCGCGATGGGGAACGTTACATGATCCACACCGAGGGGCCCGATGGAAAGATGGCTGATTTCGAGGTGAAGTACGTTTTTGGTTTCGCCCCGCTGCAGCAGTACATGGTCGAGTTTCCTGACGGACGCGTGCAGGTCCTTCGCGTGAGCTGGGACAGTCAAAAAAACAAATGGTTCTATCACTATCCACCCGATGTCGGCGATGAAAAACTGGCTCCCGACGATCCGTTGCATTGGACCGGAAGGATGTCCAACTGGCAGCAGATGTGCGCCGAATGCCACTCGACCAATTTACAAAAAAATTATGATCCCCAACGCGCTTGCTATAAGACGACCTTTACTGAAATCGATGTCAGCTGTGAAACGTGTCACGGGCCGGGTAGTTTGCACGTTGAACTGGCTGAAGCGAAAAGTCTTTTCTGGGATCGCCATCACGGCTATGGACTACCGAACCTTAAAAGCAAAGACGCAAAAATTCAAATCGAATCGTGCGCGCCGTGCCATGCGAGGCGGCATCGTATCGCGGCCGATTTCCGGCCTGGCGGTGAGTTGCTGAACTACTACGAACCGGCACTCTTGCGGGAAGGACTCTACCACGCGGATGGACAGATCCAGGACGAGGTTTATGTCTATGGCTCCTTCCTCCAGAGCAAGATGCACGCAAAAGGGATTCGCTGTACCGATTGCCACGATCCGCATTCAACGCGGCTCAAGCATGAAGGCAACCAACTCTGCACCTCGTGCCATCAGCACCCGGCGGGTAAATACGATATTCCAGCACATCATCATCACCCGCCCGGTTCCTCAGGTGCGCAGTGCGTCGCCTGCCACATGCCCGAGACGCACTACATGCTTGTTGATCCCAGGCGCGACCACAGCATTCGTAACCCGCGACCCGATCTTTCGGTCGCCCTCGGAGTACCCAATGCCTGTACGCAGTGTCATCTAGAAATCGAAAACCGTGGCGAAACTGCCCGCTATGCGGATGTGTTGGCCGCGGCCAGTGCCGGGGATGTGGCAGCCGAGAAGGCGATCGACCGGATCGATCGGGAAATGCTTGCCGCCACCGAAAAGTGGTACGGTACTCTCAAGGAGGAACGACTGCATTTTGCCCATGCGCTCGATGCGGCACGCAAACAGGCACCTGCTGCTGAAGAGCAACTCGTGTTGTTGCTTGGGCAAAAGGATCTTCCGCCGATCGTGCGGGCCACCGCAATTGAACATTTGGGCGAGCTCGATACACCGACCAGTCGTGCTGCGGTGATCAGTCAGATTGAGCATTCCGACCCGCTCGTCCGCGGAGTGTCCATTCGGAATTTGCACCAGCGGGGATACGGTGCCGAAGATTTGATCCAGGCGGTGGGATCGTACCTTACCGATCCGGTGCGGATGGTCCGTAGCAGTGCGGTCGGAGTGCTAGCACCGCATCGGGCGGGGCTTTCTCCCGAAATGCGAATTGCTTTTGATCGTGCAGCGGCCGAGTTTATAGCGGGCCAACGGGCCGATGCCGATCTAGCAGGCTCCCACTACAACCTGGCCAATTTTGCCCTCGACGCGGGAAAGACCGGACAAGCCGCAGCGGAGTACCTGCAAGCACTCAAGATCGACCCGCATTTCTTTCCTGCCCGTTTTAACCTGGGCATGCTCTACAGCCGGACCGGGGAAGATAAAAAGGCCGAGGCGCTCTTTCGCACTATGTCGGAGCAGGATCCCGCGGCAGGATTGCCCCGCTATCGCCTGGGCCTGATTTTAGGTCGCATGGGCAAGTTTACCCAAGCTGAACAAGCGCTCCGCGAAGCGATCCAAAGAGAGCCAAAAAACTTTGACTATTCCTATGCACTGGCCATACTTTACCTAGAAAGCGGTCAGCTCAAAAAAAGTAGGGTCCAGGCGCAACGGCTTGAGGCCCTCGTGCCGGGTGTGCCCGCGACGAGGCAATTGATTCAAGATATCGAGAAACGACTGCGGGCTGTGCGGACCCTGCCGAAGGAAAACTGATATGTCAGAACGTCAAGCGAGTGGATCGATGGTGAGTGAGGGGGCGACTCACCATCGGTCTTTTTATCCTCGACGATTGATTCTAACCCTGTATGCTGCCGGGCTTTTTTTTATGACGCACAATCCACTGGTGCATGCAGAAACGACTCAGGAGACTAGTTGGTTGGACGGACTGTTGCTGGGCTTGGTCCGCTTTGGTCACGATTTTCGATTGGAGCGACCGGACAAGTGGTTCCATCTGGCGGCATTTCTGGTTCTCGGTTTGCTTGCATTTTGGACTACCTCGGCGGGTCGTCGTTCGACCGCCATACGTCGACGCTGGATGACCGGCGGCTGGGTGACAGTCCTCGGCCTGTTGCTCTGGGGCTGGCTAGATGAAGCGACACAACCTTTTTTTGGAAGGCACTTTGACTGGAACGATTATCTGGCCAACGCAGTCGGCATTTTTCTGGCGGCGATGCTTGTGACACTCCTCTACGCCGCACGCAGGTTTTGGCACACTTTACGCAGCGGCTTGTCAGCCCCGTGATGCTGCCCTGGGGTCGGGACTGGGGACGTCCCGGTGAGCGTGCTATAACGGGCACCAAGAATAGTGCACTCTGTGACGAGTTTTCTCATGCTGCTTACCCCTCTGCTCCATCCCGAAATCAATGCGGTCCTTGCGGCAGCTGGCCATCACTCCAAGGTCCTGATTGCCGACGGCAACTATCCGGCGTCGACCACCCTCGGTCCCAACGCAAAACTGGTCAGTCTGAATCTTGCTCCTGGTGTGGTCACGGTCACTCAGGTACTCGAAGCACTGGTGGGAGCAATCCCGATCGAAGCGGCACAGACGATGATGTATGAGACGACCGGCCCCTATGCCCTCGATGCGGATCCTCCGGTCTGGCAGGAGTATCGCGCTGTATTCGAGCGTGCAGGGCAACCATTGGAACTCAAGCCGATCGATAAGTGGGACTTCTATCCGGCGGTCAATACGCCGGATCTGGCCCTTACGATCCAAACGGCCGACCAGCAGCGGTTTGCAAATTTGCTGCTCACCATCGGCATCCGCATGGATTAAGGCCGCCGATGATTCGCTCCTGCGTGACAATCAGTCTTGTTGACCAAGCCCGTGGGGGCCCGTTCGTTTTTTGGGATGACTTGAGGGCCGCTTGTAGGGAAGCGAAGGCAATTGGTTTTGATGCCGTAGAAATTTTTGCACCGTCTGCCGATGCTCTCGACAATCTTCCGCTCGCAGAAATCCTCGACGGCGAGGGACTCCGCCTGGCGGCCGTCGGCACCGGCGCCGGGTGGGTGTTGCATCGCTTGTCTCTGAGCAGTGCTTCTGCCGACAAACGAAGGGCGGCCGAAGATTTCATACGTCACATGATCGATGCCGGTGCCCGTTACGGGGCGATGGCCATTATTGGGTCCATGCAGGGGTCGTCAGGGCAGGAGATGGATCGGCAAAGTGCACTCGGCTATCTGGGCGAGTCGCTCAAACGGCTTGGCGCCCATGCTGCAGCGCAAGGCGTGCCACTTCTTTACGAGCCGCTCAATCGCTACGAAACCGATCTGGTGCATCGGCTGGAAGAGGCCGAACAGTTGCTTTCGTCGTCGGGCGCCGAAAACGTACTTTTGCTTGCAGACCTTTTTCATATGAATATCGAAGAGGTCAGTATTTCAGCATCCCTTTGTACGTATGGAGCGCGGTTGGGGCATGTGCATCTGGCCGACTCAAACCGCCGCGCCGCTGGCCTGGGACATCTCGATTACCGGCCGATCGCCGAAGCACTCACGCAAATCGGCTACGGCGGTTACCTTTCGGCAGAAGTTTTCCCACTGCCGACCTCGCAAGAAGCAGCCGCAGAGACGATGCGCGCGATCAAGCAGTTTTTTGTCTAACCTGCCGAGCGGCGATTATTCGATGCCACTCCGCAGAGCCTCGAGATGGCGGGCAAAGTGTTCGGCGAGTACCTCGGTGTACATTGCTTGTTCACTCGAGAGTAGTTGCACAAGTTCCTCGCCCAACGTGCCTGAAAGGACCGAACCGAAGGTGCAGTGGAGGATTTGTCTTCCCGGTTCTGTAAAACCTTTACCTTGGGGGACATCGTCCCAGAGTTCCAGATAAATTTTCTCCAACTCCCGTGCATGCTGAATCTCTTCTGAAGTCGGGGTGGCGTCGAGAGTTGCCGAAACGTGGTCCGTAGCACGATCGGTTTCATAACGGCTTCGGGCAAAGGTGCCGATTCGCCGGAAGAGATCCTCATCGCAGCGAGCGGCCACCCGGAGGGCTTCCAGGTACGAAGTGCCAGCCGTTTTGACGTGAAATTGTCCGGCGGTGGCTCGTGCGAGTGCCCCATACATCGAGAGCTTGTCCGAACCGGAGTGGAGACTCAGTTTATAAGGCCCTAATTCTGAAGCGATCGCCGCGTGCGCATCAAGCGACGCTTCGAGGATTTGAAGATCACCCTTGTAATCGACCCCTTTTTCCAACTCGCCGATGAACCGCGGTGCAAGGCTGACCAGCGGCATTCCACTTGCGAGGCATTCACCCGCGATGATCGCGTGTTCGGCAAGCGTGGTCGGCTGAGGCGTTTCATCGACCGACAACTCGATTTCATAATCGCGACCAACGGCACGGTTTGCTTCGCGGATCACGCCGGAGAGAGCGATGGCCTGTTGGATCGCTGCCCCATATTTCACAGTCGCCCGCAGGCAGACCGCTTCAGAGAATTCGATCGAGACGTTGCCGAAGGTGCGGGTCGTTCCGCAATAATCATCGAACCACAGAGCCTGCTGACGCAGCGCGGAAAATTTTTCTCTTAGTTGCGATTCACTATAATCGTCGGCCCCTTGGTCAACATAATCGGAGGGGTCGATCGTGAAAAAACAAAATCCGGCTTCTACGGTGCGGGTCACGTCGTCTGTCGTCTTAAGATGATCAGCCTCTGCCCCCGTGATCTCTTCTGCGCCCGCAGCCTGCATGCCTGCAAGCGCATCCTGCATTACCTGCTGCGGACTACGACCGGTGCGGATCATTTCACGGATGGACTGCTGTGCGTAAATCGGGGCAATCCCGTTGCCCGCTCGCCGCATCGCAGCAACGTGGCCTGGAGTTGCCAGGCCAATGCGATCGCCAAATCCAAAGCTGGCTTGCAGTCCGAGGCAAACGGGGGCGGGATGATTCATGGCGGGATTCCAAAAAGGCTGGGGGAATGCATGGGGTGTGTCAGAGCCCTATAATGACGAGACACGTTGTGGGGTCAAGCGGGCAAACGTGTTCCGCCGCGCCTTCTTCATGGATCTTCACGCCGATAAAGTTGCGTTTTTTATGCAGTATCGATCGCTTGGCCAGACAGGGCTCGAAATCTCGGCGCTGAGCTTCGGCGCCTCGTCGCTCGGCGCGGAATTTCGCAAAATCGATATCCCCGAGGCGCTGCGAACGGTCCGCGTTGCACTCGACTGTGGGATGAACTTTATCGACACATCGCCTTACTACGGTCGCGGGATGAGCGAGGCACTTCTTGGTCAGGTACTCCCCGATTTACCGCGCGAGAGTTACTACCTGGGGACGAAGTTGGGTCGCTATGCGCCAGCGCATTTTGATTTTTCTGCCCGGCGGGTCGCCGAAAGTGTCGAGGTCAGCCTGCAGCGGATGAAGGTCGATTATCTGGATGTCCTGCTCTGCCACGATGTGGAATTTGTGGACCTTCGCCAGATTGTCGAGGAGACACTGCCTGCGATGGAGCAACTTCGGGGCCAGGGCAAAGTGCGGTTTCTGGGTGTCTCCGGTTATCCGATGAAAATATTTTCGCAGTTGCTCGAGCAGGTCGATCTCGATCTGATCCTCTCCTACAACCATTACACGCTCCAGAACACGATGCTGCTCGACATCCTTCCGCTTTGTCAGCAAAAGGGAGTGGGTATTATGAACGCGGCACCCTTCAGTGCGCGGTTGCTTTCCTCGGCGCCGCTGCCGGAGTGGCACCAGGCGAGCCAACCGGTCCGCGAAGTTGCCGCCCGGGCCGCGGCCCATGCCGAAAGTCGTAACTCGAACATCGCCAAGCTGGCACTGCAATTTTCGCTTGCCCATCCGGAGCTCACGACCTGCATCACGGGGTCGGCCAATCCCGAGCGGGTTGCCGAGTGGTGCCGCTGGGCAGAGCAGTCGCTCGATACACAACTTTTCGATGAGGTACTTGAGATTCTCGAGCCGATCCACAACTGGTTCTACCTGGAGGGTCGCCCGGAAAACAGCGATCCCTTGCCGCAGCGTTTTGCGGTGACCTCCGCAAACCATAGCGAGTCGCTTGATGCGCGCGATTGAACTGGAAGAACCGAAAAAATTTCGCTTGATTGAAATCCCCGAACCAGATGCGCCGGGTGCGGGCGAGGTACTCGTCCGCACGCACCGCATGGGAATTTGTGGCACCGACATCAGCGGTTTTTTGGGCAAGATGCCCTTCTTCGAGTATCCACGGATCCCGGGTCATGAACTGGGAGTGGAGATCCTGGAGGTGGGCGATGAGGTAACCCATGTCGCCGTGGGAGATCGCTGCAGTGTAGAGCCCTACATGAATTGCGGTGACTGCTATGCCTGTAGCCGAGGCGCGAGCAACTGCTGTGTGAACTTGAAAGTGATCGGGGTCATGAT
>JAUWIQ010000369.1 GCA_030605285.1 Planctomycetota bacterium | reverse complement strand
TCCCTAAATTGTCGCCTTGACCGGTTATCAAGGTTGCTCTACTCTCCGCTGGCCTTGCTGGCCCCTAAATCCCCATGAAGAAAATATCGACGGCGTTTACGGGGAGACTCGGCTTTGGGACATTCTCCGCTTGAAGGGCACAACCTTTGAAATCGTTGCCATCTGGTTTCTTTTTGATCGGTCTCATCGCCTCGCATCTTGCGACCTCGATCACCTCTGCTGACCCACCGGACACGTCCCTCGACAAAATCATCTTATTATCTAATGCGCAAGTTCTGCACGGCAAAGTGACCCTGTATGGGGATCGTTATTTAATCACACAACCCCATAGCGAATTGCGAATTCCCGTAGAGCAGATTGAGCGAATTTGTCATGATCTCGATGAGGCCTATCTTCACCTGAAGCATGGAATTCGTTTTGACACCGCAACGGACCACCTCAGATTAGCTCAATGGTGCCTCGACGAGAATCTGCGCGATTGTGCGCAAGCACAACTCGATTTGGCAATCGCGAAACAACCAAAGCACCCCAGAATATCGCTCATCCATCGCCAGCTCCAGTCACACGATGTTCAAAGTGACAATCCGTCAGCTAGTTTTGAGCAGCCGAGCCTTTCCTCTGAAGATCTGAAAGTCCTCGTCCATGAACTGCCCGAGGGTGCGGTAGAATCGTTCACTCAGATGGTCCAACCAGTCTTGATGAACGGTTGCTCCGCCCGCGCGTGCCATGGGGTTGCAGGAAATAATGATTTTCTCTTACACCGTTTCGCCCACCGTCAGTCAATTCCCCGCAGGATAACACTACGGAATTTACATGGCGTGACGAAATGGATCGACCGTGAGCGTCCGGAAGCCAGTGATCTCTTGCACTATGCCACTACGGCTCACGGAGAAAAAAAAGAGCGAGCCAACCAAAAGCCTCCTCTGGCAGTCCAGGGCGTTCCCTTCCAGAGACTCTCAAAATGGGTGGCAACATTTCATTACGAAAAATTGCCAAAAACCATGAACCAATTGGCTACGCATTCGCTCGCAGGAACAACGCCTGCCGATAAGAGCATACGGACCGGCAATGCACTTTCTCTGCACAACCGGAGCCGCTCACAACGGAAAGAAAAAATCGAAACCCTGTCCACCCAGCCAGCCTTTGGCCCCGAAGAATCAACGCGTTTTTCCCCTAAGGATCCGTTCGATCCGGAGATCTTCAATCGCCGCCACCATCCGTCCAGAAAATGAGTGGAAGGATTGCGATGCCCAACGGAGCCGCTCGCTAGGTACGCCGTGGATTGGTCCTGGCATGGGCACAGAGACCCAGGGCGACACAAGCGTCTACTGACTCGGCTTTCTCTTAGGCTGTTTTGCGTGCTCTATCATACTTTACGCCTCATCGCAAGCCGGGGATTTGGAGGTCCCGGAAAACGACTGCACGCCGATGGACCGCCCGCAATAGATATGTCATTATTAACTGTCTCGGACTCTGCATATTTGCCTTGGAAATGGTTTGCAGACAAACCGCCCACTAGGGAATCGCTATGAAGACAAGACGCTGGCTTGGGATGGCAATTTTACTAAGTATTTCTGGATGTGGCGGAGAAGATATCCCACAGACGACCACCAGGGAAGACGGGGAAAAGGCAGTTAAGGCAGTTGACGTCAGGCAGCGTACCGACAGCTTGATAAACCCCAAGCCGATTAAGGCCTTGAGTGAAATCGGTCATGTCACGCCGACACCCGAATTCATTAAGGCCCAAAAGGTAGAACAAAAGTACCCCAATGGCCAATCTCAAAGAGAATTAACCATTCATTTCTATAAAAATGGGCCAAATCTTTTTCACGGTGAATTTAAAGAGTGGCACCCCAATGGAACCCTCTGGAAACAGGGCACCTACAATGAAAACCGGCGTGTTGGTGAGTGGAAGTTTTTTTCGGAGAGCGGTGAGCAAGCAAAACACGCTTTCTATAACAAAGACGGATTGCCGGATGGTGAATGGATCTACTACCGTAATGATAGTTCCAAAAGACGCGAGGAGAATTACCGCAATGGACAAAGACACGGACAGGGAATGGAATACGGAAAAGACGGGGTGCAATTATTAAGTCAGCAAAACTTTGAGAATGATAAAAGGCATGGCAAAATAATTCGTTGGTATCCCACAGAAGATAGTAGTCAAGAACCCCGGAAACAATTCGAATCTATGTTTATCGAGGGAAAGCGAGACGGCACCTCGGTGGAATGGGATGCCAACGGGATCATGCGAAATAAGGTCGAGTTTAAAGAAGGTAAACGAAATGGCCGTACCCAGCGATGGGATACCGAGGGCAATCTCGATCTCGACCTTCAATTTCTTGACGGCGAGCCTGTTGAGACGACTACCTTAAAGGACGACTCCGAAACGGCAAAGGACCACTCCGATCCGTCAGATGCGGAAAAGTAAAACACCTCTCAGCGGAGCCCTGTCCATCCACGGCACCCGAGGAATTGGTCCCGGGATAGTTTTTCTGCACTTCAGGAAATAATCAATGGAAGACTCGTCAAATCAGCAACAGTCGACGCCTCCCTCCAAGTCGCGACCCAATGCCACGACTATGATTTTCCTGTTTGTGCTGGCAATTGCCATGGCGATGATGTTTTTTACCATGCGCGGCCCTAAACGCTCAGCGATCTCCTACAGTTTTTTCTACTCCCAATTGCTGGCTGGAAATATTGCCCAGGTGGAGATCGAAGGGCAGCAGGTAAACGGCAAATTCAAAACCCCGCCCCTGAAGGAATCGCAAACGGATACTAAAAGTAGCCAGAGCAGTACATTGCAGCAAACTCAAGGGGACCGCAGTAGCACAGCCTCAGGCAAAAATCGAGACGATTCGAGCCAATATTATCGAGCGGATTTTTCGACTGTTCTCACTCATTTTGCAGGAGAGAGTCTGGATGAAGAGTTGCGTAAGCAAGGCGTCAAGGTTGTTTCTGTTGCCCGCCAGGACAGCACCTTCCTGCTTGTGTTTGTCTATCTATTTGTCACCGTATTGTTATTTGTTGTGATTTGGGTCATGTTCCGGCGGGCTCGTGACCAGTTCATGGGCGGGGGAGGTTTGTTATCCGGTTTCACAAAAAGCACTGCCCAGAAATATGATGCCAATAAAGAGGCAGTAACGTTTGACGATGTCGCTGGACTGGATGGTGTGAAGCAGGATTTGCAGGAGATCATTGAATTTCTGGAAGATCCAGAAAAATTCCAGCGACTCGGGGGTCGCGTACCAAAGGGAGTTTTACTTAACGGTCCGCCGGGAACGGGGAAAACACTTCTGGCTCGGGCTGTCGCTGGTGAAGCG
>JAUWIQ010000339.1 GCA_030605285.1 Planctomycetota bacterium | reverse complement strand
GCAGTTCTGGAGGCAGGCAAACACTTTTTGCCTCAAGGTGAGTTCGGACTCAAATGGCCCAACGATGTGTTTCTCAATGGACGGAAAGTAGCTGGAATCCTCATGGAGGCACCCTCTGAGACCGATTGTGTCGTCCTTGGGATCGGCGTGAATGTCAATAACAAATTTGAAGGCGGTGAGGCCCAACTGGCAAAACGCGGCATTGCGCTCTCGGCCGTCGCAACCGAACCGCTGGACCGACTTTCATTTCTAGATTACCTACTGATCCAACTTGGTCTCCAACTCGGGCAGTTGGCTGGCAGCGACACTGTGCACGATACATGGAATCAACATTGCATGCTCTCGGATCGAACGGTCACCATTCGCGTAGGCAAAGGCGAGCTAAGCGGATGCTGCCGCGGAATTGCCTCGGAAGGGAGATTGCTTCTCGAGCAGGAGGACGGCGTTGAGGCCTTGGCGACGGGCGAGGTGATCGCCTGGGAATGAGGCTGTGGCACCAGCAGGAGCCGACGGATCAGAAATTCCAATCCCAAGCTCCCACTTGCACTAGGCCAGCGCAATCGACCCGAATTGCCACTCCCCCCGCTCTCGAGTCCGCTGACCCACGCACCGATCCAGACTGCGGATCACATCCATTCCGAAGTTAATTTTTTTGCCGAGGGAGAAACGACCTTCGTTTTATCAAGGATCCGACAAATGTTGTCCTCGCGAAGATCATCAACGAGCGAAAGGAGAACTTGTTTGATGTAATAGCTTGGCAGAATGCCACTGAGGGTAAGCGTGTCGTCCTGGAGCTGGCAGCGAACCGACCGCAGGGAAACATACACGCTTACTGACAAACGATGGCGGACTGTTTTCAAGACCCAGTCCGCCGTCGGCACAACGGGCTGACACTGCCCACCTCCTACGATATTGACATCCGTTTCTAACGACATCGCTGACTCCTTTACGCGAATCGATACCCCTACGCAATCCTTCGTGCAGTTACCGTGCCATTTCTTTAAAAAAGAGACCGGCTCTAAAAGAAGCGGGGGTTTTACGCGTTTGTTGCGCTGCAGACCGGCCGCATCGCCAAAATCCTGCATAACAATCGGGCAGCTGCGGCACAAAAAAACGCCACGCAAGTCCCGGGCCGCCACCCTGATTGTGAAGAGGGCATTCCATCGTGGCCTCTCTCTACGGGACCGACTGCAGCTCAAAATCCCCACCTCCGCTGCGAACCACACGGACCAGCGGATGGTCCACCTCGTGATAAAGTGCAAGCCGCCAGTTGCCCTCGCACGCCTGCTCGAGTAGTGCCAACTTGCTCTGCATGTTGTCCCAGGGCAACATGTCATAACCCATGCTGTAAGCGGGGTGCACGTGATTGCGCGTCGGCATCACATCCGATACAAAACAGATCGTCCCTTCGGCATCGTCAAACTCGATCGTCTGCAGCCCCCAGGTATGTCCGGGCCGCCGTCGCAGGCGGATGTCCCCGAGAATCGTACTGTCTCCATCAATGAGCTCTACCTGCCGTGTAATCGGTTCTAAGGTCGAAGCGAGATAGGTCCTGTTCATCGTACTCCGCCCCGCCAAGGCATCGTCCCACTCCCGTTGCTGTACGTAGATGCCGGCTGAGGGAAAGATCGACACCGTATCGCCGCTGGAATCCCGCTGTGAGACTCCCGCGGCATGGTCGAAGTGCAGATGGCTCAAGAGAACCGCACTGATCGATTCGGGCTCGACCGCCAACTCACGGAGTGCTGCGCCAACCGCCCGGTCCTCGAGGGCAAAAATCTCCCGCTCCTTGTCGGTCCACTTCGTCCCGTAGCCACATTCGACCAGCACCCGCTTGCCCTCGCGCTCCAGCAGCAGGCAGTGGCAGGCCAAGGGAATCCGGTTCTGCTCGTCCGCCGCAACCAGCCGCTGCCAGATTGCCCGCGGCACGACGCCGAACATGCTACCACCGTCCAAGCGGAAGTGCCCCACGGTGACCTGTTGCCAGTTCCAACTCATGCGTTACCTCTGAAGTTTACAGAACCCAAGCCGCGCATCAGATCTCCAGTGCAGTACTTTTACAAATGGACAGGAATGAACCGCTGCTGCTCACCGGGTGCAATCGCCAGCGGGGGATCCAACCAGGGGACCGGCTTACCCGATTGCATGATTTCAGCCACGCGCGATTTGAATGCGGGCACTATTTTCTGCAGCGCAGTCCGCTCACTCGCTGCTGTGATTTCAAACCCGGCCAGGTTTGCCACGCGAGCCCGCACACCCGTCTCGGTCGCCATCACATAGACGAGACAGCTGAACACGGGCACATCCCCAGCGGGCGGAGATGCGTTCACTTCCAGGCTGGAGATCGGTGTCTGGCGGTTCGGGGTGGGCCGATCATCCTCAGGAATATGAGCGTGCATCACGTGTCCTTAGTCCTGGGCTCCTTGTCCTGGGCGGAGCCAACGAGCCTTGTCCTGGGCGGAGCCAACGAGCCTGGATTAGTGTCTCGCAAATCGCAGAAAATCTAATTCCTTAAATTCAACGAACAACAACCGAGCGCCAATCTCGACTATACTCCAAAGCTTAAATACCCGTTCGGTAAACTACCACCCCAGACCCTCAAATCCTGCCTGGAACTTTTCAGAGGGGAGATCCAATGCGCGCCTTGGTACCTGTCGCAACCGGCTCGGAAGATATTGAGTTTGTCGCGGTCGTCGATATCCTCAGCCGTGCCCAAGTGGACGTGGTCACCGCAGCGGTGGAATCCGCTTGCACAGTCCAGCTGATGAAAGGGGTCACGATCCAGGCCTCCTGCCGACTCGAGGCGGTGGCCGGCGAGACATTTGATGCCGTAGTACTCCCCGGCGGCGTGCCCGGGGCAATGCGACTGGCGGAGAGCCGGGAGTTGGGCGAACTGCTGATTCGCCACCACAAACAGGGTGCTTTGATCGGGGCGATTTGCCTTGCGCCTGCGGTTGTGCTCAAGCCCTTGGGAATTCTGGATGCCTCGCCCCGGGTAACCGGCAATCCCCTACCGATTGCCACCCCCACCGAAAGCTTTGCTGCGGATGCCTTTACCTCGCTGCTGGGCTCCGCATTCGACGTCGACAGCCGCGTCTGCGTGGACGAAGAACACCGGATCATCACCTCGCAGGCCCCAGGAACCGCGATCGAGTTTGCCCTCGCCGTGGTCCGCATGCTCCGAGGCGAGCAGGTTGCCGACGAAATCGCCCGCTATATTCTTGTCTGAGCGGCACGGTACCCATTTGACCCCAGAAGCCACGACGACTTACGATATGGATTCTCCCATTTTCTCTGATCTAAGGCGGCGCACCATGGCCCCCAAAAAAATAGCGTGTGGTTCTCTGTTTCTCATCTTGGCGGCAATCTACGGGTTGGATCGGGCAAGCGGAACACCGACAGCCACCCGCCCGCAGGAGAGTGCGCTCGAGCCATTTCTTGGTGAACCACAATTTGAGATGCAGCAGGTTTTCTTTAAGGAACGTCACCACAACGTCGCTGTGGCCCG
>JAUWIQ010000120.1 GCA_030605285.1 Planctomycetota bacterium | reverse complement strand
TTTTCTCCAACTGAACATCCATCCCTTTACTCGTAGGCATTCCTGAACCATGCGTATCGGCCGCCATCAGGCGACTGGAAAGATCTCCGTACGCAATAAACAGAAGTCCGGGGGGAAGTTCATCTTTTTTGGCGGCAATCACGGCCACCTCAATCTGCCCTGTCTCGTTGCTCAAGCGGACCCGATCCCCCGCGACCAGTTCGAGTCGCTCCATATCTTCCAGGGCAACCTGCAGCGTGTTGATCTCACGCTGGTATTTTTCCTCGAATTTTCCCTCGCTGATCCCGCAACCCTGCTTGCTGGTGCGACCCGGTATGAGAATGAAAGTCTCGCTCATCAAAAGCAGGTGGGAACTTGGTACTGGGCGGCTAGGTCCGGTCGTCCGTCCAGGGGCTTCTATTATGGCAACTCGCCAACACAAACACTAGGGAGAAAGCGGCCCGCGGTCCATCCTCAACCTTCTTGAATTGCCCGATTCAGGTCCAAAATTGCCTGCTTGCCGTCGCCAAAAAACATCAGGCAATTGTCAGCCGCGAACAGCGGATTGGGAATCCCCGCAAAACCGGGGCTGAGGCTCCGTTTGATGACCACGATCGTACGGGCCTGATCGACATTCAGAATGGGCATCCCCGCAATCGGACTACTCGGATCTGTGCGGGCCTCGGGATTCACCACATCATTGGCACCGATTACGAGTACCACATCGGTCTGCGCAAAGGAGGGATTGATTTGGTCCATCTCCTTAAGTTTTTCGTAGGGCACCTCTGCCTCTGCCAACAGCACATTCATATGGCCCGGCATCCGACCCGCCACAGGATGAATCGCAAACTCGACGTTTACCCCCCGCGATTCCAATTCATTGGCCAGTTCACGAACGGCATGTTGTGCCTGAGCGACTGCCATCCCATAGCCCGGCACAATGATGACGCGTTCTGCACTGTCAAAGAGCATCGCAACCTCATCGGCTGAGGTGCTCTTTATTTTGCCTGCGTAGACCTCATCCGCATCGGCTGCTTCACCCGCCACTTCGATCACGCCAAAGAGCACATTGAAGAGCGAACGGTTCATCGCCTTGCACATGATCTGGGTCAGCACGACCCCCGAAGCGCCGACAAGCGACCCCGCAATAATCAACACGTTGTTGTTGATTACAAACCCGGTGGCGGCCGCGGCCAGACCGGAGCAGGAATTCAGCAGGGCAATGACCACGGGCATGTCCGCGCCGCCGATCGGAACAACGAGAGAAACTCCCAAAAGCGAGGCAACCACGAGGAAACCAAAGAAGAGAAAATTACTTTCTGGCAGGCAGAGCACAAAAAACCCCAGCAGGAGGGCAAACGCAGTTAGGCCCAAGTTGGCCCACTGCTGACCCGAAAAACGGATCGGTTTCTTGAGAAAATCAAGCTCTTGGAGTTTGCCAAACGCAATCAGGCTGCCCCAGAACGTGATGGCACCGATAAGTCCCGAACTGACAATGGCGAGGTTCTCAATCAGGCCCTCAGATGCATGCTTGGAGAGCTCGGCATAGGCAACCAGGGCCGAGGCCCCGCCGCCAAACCCATTGAACAGAGCCACGAGCTGGGGCATGGACGTCATTTGAACTTTTACTGCCATCACGGCGCCCACGACCGCTCCCACAAGGACTCCGAGGGCGATGGTCTTGTATCCGAGTACCCCTTGGTTACAGAGCGTGGCGACGACAGCGATCAACATGGCGATCGCGCCAAGTAAATTGCCGCGGACCGCTGTCCGTGGATGGGTAAGACCCTTAAGGCCCAGGATAAACAAGATCCCAGCGACCCCATAAGCCAAGTTAATGAGCGGATGCTGCTCCATAGCGGGCTACTTCTTCTTCCTGCGGAACATTTTCAGCATGCGATTGGTCACCAGAAAACCGCCCACGACATTGATCGTCGCCATCACCAGGGCGATGAAACCGAACACCGTGGCCATCGCGTAGCCACTATTTCCAATCGCAACCAAGGCCCCCACGATCGTGATCCCGCTGATCGCATTCGAGCCCGACATCAGGGGGGTATGCAATGTGGGCGGAATCTTGGTGATGATTTCAAAGCCAACAAAAACCGCCAAGGCAAAGATCGTCAGGCCGGTAATAAGCATCGATACATCCATAGCGTGTTGTCCCCAACGTTTATTGTTTTGCGGGTTCGTCCGCAGGCGGATCGTCATCGAGCGGAATGGGAGGCAAGGGTCCCTTGGCCTCAGCAACCTCCGGTTCCGGTTCGCTCTCCCGCACCAGTGGCGGAAGTCCCAGCAGTTCACGCACACGCACGCTAGTCACCTCGCCCCCGCCGGTCGCTCGGGTGTCTCGGGTAATTTCGTCCTGCAGGTCGATCGCGAGCTTGCCCTCTGCGACTAGGTGGGCCAGAAAATTGGTGACGTTTTTGGCGTACATCTGACTGGCGTGAAAGGGAACTTCACTGGGCAGATTCGTCGGACCCATGATCGTCACACCCTGTTCTACTACCTGCTGATCCGCCTGCGATAATTCACAGTTTCCGCCCCGCTCCGCTGCCAAATCTACAATCACACTCCCGGGAGCCATGCCCCGCACTGCGTCGGCGGTAATCAACAACGGCGACTCCCGGCCCGGAATCGCGGCAGTCGTCACCACAACGTCTGACTGGGCGACAATTTGGGCCATCAGCTCCCGCTGCTTCTCGTAGAATGCTTCGTCCATTGCCTTGGCGTAACCCCCTTTGTCCTCGGCCGTGGCGGTCTCTAACGGCATTTCCACAAACTTTGCGCCTACGCTCTCGACCTGTTCCTTGACAACCGGTCGGACATCGTACGCACTGACAATCCCGCCCAGGCGGCGGGCGGTGGCAATCGCCTGCAATCCGGCGACACCCGCCCCAATCACAAAGACTTTGGCCGCCGCCAAGGTTCCTGCAGCGGTCATCATCAGGGGAAATATTTTGGGAAGCGCGGTGGCCCCCAGAAGAACCGCGCGGTAACCGGCGATCGTGGCCATCGAGGAGAGTACATCCATGCCCTGAGCCCTGGTAATGCGAGGAATCAGTTCCAGCGCAAAATGCGTCACACCCCGCGCGGCAATCTGCTGCATGGACTCCGGCGACCCAAGTGGGTCGGAGGTGCCAATTAAAACTTGTCCCTCAGACAGCCGTTCCAGGTCGGCCTGCCCGGCGTCTCGGTTTGCCCCGAGCCAGCGGCCCTGCACAACGATGTCGGCGGAAAAAATATCGTCCCGACTTTCCAGAATGCGGGCTCCCTGGTCAGCGTAGGCTTGGTCCGGATATCTCGCGAGATCGCCCGCACCGGCCTGGATGTTTACTTCAAGTCCGAGTTTGACCAACGCCGCGACTGCGGCCGGGGTGAGGGCGACCCGCCGGTCCCCGGGGTAGGTTTCTTGAGGGACTGCGACTTGCATACAGTAACCATGAGTTCGAGAGCAGCAACGAAGCTCGTTTTCCTTGGGCTCACGCCAACCGGTTGGTTAGCTTAATCGCAGGCCCCAAAGACGCAAAGGCAGCAACCCAGAGGCGCAGGAAAACTGGCCTCTGTCATTCCCCGCCAGAGGGGTTTGGCGGTCTTCTCGTGGCGGGCCCTGCCGAACGAGAATAAATCGCCAAGAACGCTACTATTAAGGGCCGCGCGCGCAGTCCCTGATTCCGTTATTCAAGGCGGACCGCATCTTGTCGATCATCTCCCAAACCGGTAGATTGGCTCTTTCGCCCCTATTCTCAAGAGGCGGAGCGAGTTTGAGTTTTTTGTCCCGATCTGCAGCCATCGGCGAAGGGTATTCGATGGGAAATCAAAGCACAATGAAGACCTACATGGCCAAACCGGGTGAAGTCGATCGCCACTGGTGGCTATTTGATGCGGACGATCAAGTGGTAGGTCGGCTCGCCGTGAAAATTGCCACCTTGCTCATGGGCAAGCATCGACCCACCTATACGCCACATGTCGATACGGGCGATTATGTCGTGGTCATCAATGCCGAGAAGATCGTATTTCGTGGCAATAAGTGGGACCAAAAACAATATACCCGCTACACCGGTTGGCCCGGCTTGCGGATTGAAACGGCAGCCGAACGTCGCGACAAGCACCCGGAACGAATTTTATCGGAGGCGGTCCGACGCATGCTCCCTAAGAACAAGCTAGGAAGGCGGATGCTTGAAAAGCTTAAGATCTATGTGGGAGAAGGTCATCCCCACCAAGCCCAGGATCCAAAACCACACCCTGCGTAAATTGCGGCGGCCCACGATCGCGCTACCCAAAAAAATTAAACTACAGCCCGCTCCAGTAGATAAAAGTTAAAATCCATGGCGAAAGCAGTAACACAAGATTCTCTCGGAACGGGACGAAGAAAATCGTCCGTAGCTCGCGTTCGAATCCGTCCGGGCGACGGCAAGATTGTGATCAACAAGAAGTCGCTGAAAGAATACTTTACCCGTCAGCAAGACCAGAATGCCGTAATCGCTTCACTCGATCAGTCGGGGAAACGGGCCGAAGTCGATGTGGTGATCCAAGTGCATGGTGGTGGCACGACAGGGCAGTCGGGCGCATGTAAACTGGGGATTGCGCGGGCCCTCACGAAGTTTGATTCCGAGTTGGAGAGCGCCCTGCGTGATGCCAATCTCTTGACTCGAGATAGTCGCATGAAAGAACGTAAAAAACCGGGACTTCGCGGCGCTCGCAAATCGACGCAATTCTCCAAACGTTGATCCGCGAGAATTGATCTCGTTGGACCCTTCTCATGCTCTGTAGCTTGACTGTCGCCCTGCGGATTCCACGATCCCGAGTTTATCGCCCAGCAGAGTTCGAGGTTGACCGAACGCCTAGCCTGTTTGGGGTGCCTTGCCGGAACGGCGGTGGCCGATTGCCGCGCACGACAGGTTTTTGAATTGGCGGTGCTGCGTCATCAAAACAAAGAGAACCCAAGCCCAATAGATGCTCTGTGTCCCCAGAATGACCGTAGTCCTCACCGTAATAGGTCGTACAGTGCTGCAGGATGTTGTCAAAATAGGCACTCGTGTGACGCCGGGGATCGCTGCCAGCGTACCAGTCCAATAATTGCTGGCTACGGAACTTAATTGCCTGACGGGTCTGCGCTCGAACTGTCTCATCCAGATGACAGGGATTGAGGACCTCATCCCAATGGACGCTCACGTATTGAGAAAAAAGCGGGGAGGCCCTGGTGAGATGTTCCCCCAATTTCCAGTAGTCCCCCTCTCGCACCACCATGGCAGGGACCATGCGACCTGCCAGTTTCACCGGCTGCGTCAGATTCAAATAAAACTTGAGGCCTATATAATTTGTGGCCATATCGGCATTTGAATAAATGGCGGTCGAAGAAAGCCCTAGAAAGCTACATTCTGTTACCCAGCCGCAAATATCCCTGGCCTTTTCCTTGGCCACTTCGTGGGACTGCCCCATGAGTCGAGTGGCCTGATAAATCGTGTAATAGTGGTAACCCATGGCAAAAAAATGCCCTATCTTATCTGTGCCCAAATAATGGCCGTGGACCTTGATGGTAGAACAGCGCATAAACAGCAGGCGGTTCCAGTAGCGTGGATCAGGGAAACCGGGTCCATCCCGATACACACTTTTTTCTTTATCGGCTCGATAGGCAATACGACGCCCCGAGGTGACATCTCGAAAATTGGTGGCTTCCAGGCTGGCTTCGATTGTTTCAATCAAAGAGAGGGCGTTCGGTAATTGCTGCCGCACAGCTCTCGCCAACGCTGCGGGACTCTGCTGCTTTGCAAGGCGCGATCCCGCTACGTCAGGCCACCAGGAGTTTTTTTCAATCGCGATATTTTTGTTTGCCTGTTGTACGCCCCGAGAAATGACCTCGTAGACCAATTGGTCCCAATACGCACCCATATCCAGCAGTGATCCCCTTATTGGAACACTGTACTGATCCACTTCATGCCCAAGACAGCGAGTGGGATCTACAGCCACTAGGGTTAAGCAGATAACAAGGAAGCGGATGCTTCTTTTCATCAGAAAATTTATGTTGGCGAATGGGGCTTGGAAAATGCAAACGCGATCTGCATAAAGAGCAAACATGTCGTGTTGTCCTTTATGTCGGCCGTTTAGGCCGGAATGTTCGGAATCTTCAGATCAGTCATTACATGGGCTACAGACAAAACCACACTCACAATCGACAAGGCTGCTACAACCGTCAGAATTTGCCAGGTCTCGGTCTATGCACCTCTTGCACCGAGTGCACTGCAGCCCAGAAGACCTGCTTCTGCCCACAAGAGGTGCGCCCTCAGCAGTTTGAGTGCATGCCATCAAGGGATTGAAAGAAGTGACCGCTTTCCCTCCAGAAATTATGACTTCCCATTGCGTGGATCCGTCTCTCGGGTTGCTTGACGAGTGCCTCCCGCAGGCGTAATCTGCTGCATTATCATTGCGCGCTTCCTCAAGGAGAACCCACCATGATCACCGTCGGGATGAATTACCACACGTTGCCTGGCAAACAAACCGCTTTTGAAGAAAAATTCGCGGCCGTCATCGAGGCCCTTAACGCCGCGGAGGGTCATTCCCTCTCTACCCTCTGGAAGGATGTC
>JAUWIQ010000081.1 GCA_030605285.1 Planctomycetota bacterium | reverse complement strand
TCCCGCATGAATGGTCTTCTCCCAGAGGGTTTTTCCGCTCGCGCGATCCAGACAGAGGAGCGACATGGTTTCCTCTGCATCGTCTGCCGTGGTCAGAAAGATCCGGTCTTCCACGACGATGGGACTCGCGTGCCCGCGGCCCGGGAGCGGCACCTTCCAAAGGATATTCTTGTTTTCGTCCCAATGATGGGGTACCGCTTGCGGTTCCGCGACACCATTGTGGTTTGGCCCGCGCCACCAGGGCCAATCGCCATCGGCAGCCACCAGTGCCTTTTCAGGAGAAGTATTTCCCGCCCGGACAACCGAATTGGTTTCATTCGAGGGAGTACACCCGCACACAAAAATAATAACGGCAATAAGTTCGAAGGTCCGGAAAAATGGATACATGATTTCTCGCATTAATCGACGTCATGGTCCCTGTGATCGACGCGTTATTCTACTGAGAAGGACAGGCCAGGAACACGATTAAAATGGAATTCGGCCGGCAATTTGTCGTGCCTCGCGGTCTATTCAGACGTTGCGCGAACATTTGCCTCGCCACCAAGCCATTCGATATGCAGCGCGTTAGCGCGGCAACAAACGGGGCAATCCTCATGATATTGTTGAGGATTTCCGGCGGAGATATCGAGAGGTATCACGATCTCCTCGCCACAGGAATCACAAAGATAAGACGCTTCTTCTTGCATTTTAAACGATTTACGCAGTGCCGTTTTTTCAGCATACGACCTCTCGTGCCCGCCGAATTCAGATCCATCGGGACAAGCGGTCGCGTGGATAACCGGCACGGTTGGAATAGAGACTGCAATCCTCACGACCTACAGGTAGCAGGTCCGTTGTTGTAAGCACATCCCTATCAACACACATGATCTGCAAGTTTCCCGTCCCATGCAAGCAGTGAGGGCTCGTTTTTCGATGAAAGTTTGGGGGATGCGATGCAAACAGGCCATCATGATTTCAGGGCAAGATACCGCGATATGCTGGAGGTCCAAAAATGTCTCAGGTCGCTGCTTATGACGCGATCGGCATGTCTTGTTGTTCTGGCCTTGCTCAGCATCTTGAACTCCGGCTGCAGCTTGTGTCAAAAAAAGAATGTCTGGCGCGAGCCGAAGTTGGCAACGGCCCGCCATCCCCAGGGCGAACTGTCTCAGCTTCAGTCGTTGCTCGCAGGAAAGGATCCCCAAGAACTTGCCGACAAGGGACCTCGGTCACTGCAGCGGCATTTCCTCTTTTCTCGAGATCCCGAGGCGGCCCTCGATTTGGCAGAACTTGCCTACCAGCGGGCCGAAGCAACCGCTCAAGCCAGCGATGGTCGTTGTATCGATGCTTATTATGAGGCGTTGGTCTATAGCTGGATTTGTGTTCAGGGCTGCCGGTCGTTTGTCGAGGCGGATTCGCTGACAGCACGCGCCTGGGATGTTTACCACTCGAGTCTGGCACAGCTGATCACAGCGGGCCAGCAATACGGCCGCTTGGATCCACACACGGGACTGACAATCTGTACTCCTCGCGGTCCTCTTGTGATACCGATGTCCTTTCATGGATTTCCCTGGCAGCCAAAAGACTTTAGCCATTTGATATGTGTCGGAAGCTATTGCAATAAAAATATTCGCCACCATTATCAGACTTGTGGACTTGGTGTACCGCTCGTTGTGGTCCGGGATCATTCTGCTGGTACCAGACCGTTCAAAGATTTTTATCTACACCAAATGCCATTTGCTGCTACGGCCTTCCTCTGCCCTGATGTCAATCAATGGCTGGGGTGTGAGGTAACGAGCGGGAGCGATTGCCAACCGCGGGAAAGTCTCGCACTCTACGATCCCTTGCGAATCAAGACCATATCGTGCGCCGGTGTCCCCTCCGTCCTGGCAGGCGATCTCACGGCACCTCTGGCGTATCTTGGGCGCGAGGCGAACTGGAGTCCTCTGGTAGAATTTGCAAAGCCCGAAACAGATCCTTCCCTGGCAGGCTTGCGGATACTCGAACCTTACCAGCCGGGAAAAATTCCCCTCGTATTTGTACACGGTTTGTTTTCCGATCCACAAACGTATCTCGCAATGGCCAATCGGATACGCGCCTGCCCCGATTTAGATGCCAGTTATCAGATCTGGGTGTTTCGATATCCCACTGGGGGCACTTTTCTTCAATCGGCTGCCAGTCTCCGCTCCCAATTGCGAGCGCTTGTTGCTATTTGTAGATCGCGCGACCAAAATCCGGCCCTAGAGCAAATTGTCATGGTGGGACATAGCTTGGGCGGATTGATTACCAAGCTCCAAGTAACCGATAGCGGAACCACGTTATGGGACAGTATCGCCCGCTGTCCCCTGAACCAGATTGTGGCCAGCGATCAGGAACGGGCCCAATTGGCTGAACAGTTTTTTTTCCTTGCCGACCCCTCAATCAAAAGCGTCATTTTTCTCGCCACACCCCAAGGGGGAACACCCTACGCCTCCCGCCCGGTGGGAAAACTGGCCTCGCGGATGGTCAAATATTCTCCGCAACTGAGCGCCAAACACCAGTAGCTAATCAAGGACAATCCGGGTGTTTTTGCACCCGTTATGCAGCGCCGGATACCTACGAGTATCGATTTGATGGAACCGGATGACCCTCTGCTGCTGGGCATGCAGAGACTTCATGTCAATCCGTGCGTAAGAATGCATTCCATTATTGGCACCGGGGGTTGTCGGCTATCGACGCTAGGTGAGTCGGACGGTATTGTGCCCGTCTCCAGTGCCCGGCAACCCCATGTGCAAAGTGAGCTTTATGTAGACGCGATCCACACAGATATTCTTCGCAATGATGTGGCAATTGCAGAAGTGGAACGTATTTTGAGGGCACACGCTTGGCAAGCGCGGACCACAACAACTAGCCAGGAGTCCGGGTATTAAGACCATTCGGGGGCGAGTTTGAAAAGTCTGGAACGATTCGCCCGGACGAATAGAATCTTTTGTTTCCGCGGCGAACCCGACAAACGACACCACTGCAAAAAATTTCTTGCGGGTATCCAGGCTAATCTTACCTGCCCCCGCAAGATAGACAGGATGTCCTATCGTCTAGGAAGCCAACCAATCATGACCCCGCAGCGCGGTCGAGTTTGTCCAATGTTTCCTGGGCCCTAAGGACGACATCCTTAGCCCACGGCTTGTCCTGGTAAAGGACCACGATGGCGCGACAGATTTCCCGGGCCTTTTGGGGATTCTGAGGAACTGCTTCAATCGCTTCCTGGAGCCGATTTTCCAACAGGGGGACTTTTTCTTCCGCAAGTTCTTTGATCTGATGCTCAATTCGCGGAAGATGTCTGGTTGCCGCGTCAATAAAAATAGAAACAGATTGTGGTTGTCCGGGCTGATGGTAGAGGTCGATGAGCGATTGTAGTCGCTCAGCGGATTTTTCTGGATCCGTATCAGCCAACTCAATGGCGACCAGATATTCGCGGCCGACAGGTGAGTTGGGATAACGTTTGTTCAGCATCCGCGCTTGTGACTTTGCCCGCCGTTCGAGATGTAAAATTTGGAGTTGCTGCTTAATATCTCGTACTGACTGGGCCCGAGGATCATCGGGGTAATGTTTCAAAAATTCCGCGACCTCATTTTCTATTTCAAGTAATCGCTGCTCATCTCCCCCAGATGCTGCCATAATCTGTTGGTGTAATTGATCGGCGGGAGGTGGTTGCAGAAGATACCAAGCAACAGCTGAAATCAACAACAGGGCAATTGCCAGAATCCATGTCGGTGCCGAAATCAAGGGATGATTTGGCTTTTGTTCCTTCGCCGCCTGTTGCCTTTCCCGTTTCGCTTCGTCGATGGTTGTAAATCGATCGAGATTTGTTTCCTGATCCTCAACGGAATCGTCCAGACCCACATCAAAATCTCCCGCACATGTCACGGCTTGCTCGAGGCCCATTGCGGGATCCTCTAGAGGGGCACCCGCGTTCTTGCTTGGCCCCTCATCGCCCTCGACGGCCATTTTCCAGGCGGATTCTGCCCTCTGTTCCCGTTCACTCCGTAACGACAACCCCCGTTCCATTGCTTCCAAGTTGCGGGCTACCATCAACACGTGGGGAAACCGTTTTTGCGGTTCTTTTTCCAGGAGCTGGGCAATGATGGCCTCCATTTCCACAGGCGTTTCGGGGGCAAAGTCGCGCACACCGTTCGGCTCCGAAGAACGCAGCATTTGCAACAATTCTAATACCGAGTGACTGCGAAACGGGGGACGGCCGGCAAGGAGTGCGAACATCACGCCACCCAGGCTGTAGAGGTCGCAGTGATGGGTGACCGGTTGCCCGTCGGCTTGCTCGGGCGACATGTATTCCACAGTTCCCAGCACACCCCCGTCGATCGTCAGGCCGGTATTGCCAAAGAGTCGTGCGATACCAAAATCGGCTAGCTTCACTTGACCGCCAGGAGTCCAAAGTAAATTTGCCGGCTTAATATCGCGATGGATGATTCCATGATCGTGGGCCAATTTGAGCGCACGGCATAAATCGATGCTAATATGACAAACCTCGCGCCACTGAAATCTTCGTCCGTTGGCAAGTTCCCCTTCGAGGCTACTTCCTTCAACAAGCTCCATCGCGTAATAGAGAACGGATGTCTGTTCACCAAATCCGAACAGCTTCACAATGTTCGGATGATTGAGTTGCTGCAGAGATTCAATTTCCCCCTCGAAGCGTTCACGAAAGCCCTCTTCGCTCGCCAAATTCGGCGATAGAACCTTGACCGCTACCCGTTTACCGGTCGAGGTATCGACGGCGGCGTAGACGGTGCCCATCCCGCCCCGACCCAGCTTCTTTCCGATTTTGTAAGGCCCGAGTTGCTTGATTTCCATAAAATGATCTTAACAAGTAGAAGCCTCGAACTGCAAATGCCCGCCTTGTTGTCGGAATCACTGGGAGATATGCTGCCTCCCATCTGCCGAACTGATTTTTTCATGAATGCGATCCCCTATTTTATTTCCTCCTCTAGGGCGGAGAAAAAATAACAATGCTGCCGAAGTCAATAACACTCGTGCGCAATTCTAATCAAGCGAGAGGCCTTGGAAGCTACGCGATTGATTTTCTTTCGGGCAAGTATCCACTGCCTAGTGAAATCGTGCTCGCGCGTGTCGAGCAATTTCATCTCGATAGTGTCGCGTGCGCGGTGTCCGCGATAGCACTCGGCGCAAATGCCCCCACGGTGTTACGAAAGGAGGCCCTGCAGTACCGGCAATCCGCAACCGCCGCAAAAGGTGCGACTTGTTTTGGATCTTCTGTTGGTGTTGCTCCGGAGAAGGCAGTGCTTGCCAACTGTGCAGCGGTACGCGAGTGGGACGCGAACGGTCCCAACTTTGGTTACAATCCAGAGCTCCACGCGACAGCCGGCGAATTTGGACATAATGACTATTACCCGGTTGTGGTAGCAGCCGCTCAAGTCGCCGGTCTGGACGGTCGCCAGCTCATGCTGGGGATGCTGCTGCTCGATGAAATTCGAGGGCGATTGGCCGAAGTATTTAGTCTGAAAGACTACAATATTGATCATGTCGTACACGGGGCAATCGCTTCCGCAGCAGTCTATGGTGCCATGGTCGGTGCCACTGCCCAGCAGATTGAGTCCGCAATCGGCCTCCTGGTAGCGCATTATGTTCCCTATCGCGCTATCCGGTCCGGACATCAATTGTCTGATTCCAAGGGGGCATCTGCTGCCTTCAGCGCCGAAATGGCAGTGCTTTCCGTGCGGCGAGCGGTGGAAGGATTTGTGGGCCCAGCAGATATATTTCGTAATCGGCAAGCCCTCTTCTGCCTCTGCCAGCCCGCTCCCTCGCCAGAGGAAAGCCCATTTGATTTGAGTCTTACGACCAGTGGCGAACGATTTGCAGTCATGGGGATGCATTTTAAGCTGGGCCTTTACGAACATCAGTCGGCGGGTGCCATTCAAGGACTGCTGAACCTACTCGGCAAGTATCCCCAGTTACTCACCAGTCAGCGACTGCCAACACGTGTGCGAATTACCATCTACGAGCCGGCCTACGGGATTATTTGCGATCCGGCCAAGCGGGATCCCCAGACACGGCAAACGGCAGATCATTCGATTCTTTATATTGTTGCAGCACTGCTGGAGAAAGCCTGGCGACTTCAGAAAGCAGGTTGGAAGGAGCTCATGCTCATGCCGGCCGATTATGCTCCGCAACGGCTGCGAGATTCCACAATCCGCCAGCTCATCGATCGAATCGAAGTGGTTCACGGAGGTCCGGAATACGACACTAAATATCCAGATGGAATTCCTACTAGTCTCGAATTGGAACACGATGAGGTTGGAGTCGTATCGAGTGGTCTGGTCATGTATCCCGCAGGCCATGTTCGCAACAACACGGCCCCGTTGGAAGAACTGTTAGACTACAAATTTCATCAGCTGGCGACTCGAGGAGTCACAAAATCCAACGAGCTTGCCGCTCGGTTTAAGGATCTCTCTCGGGCGTCAAGCGAAGAAGTTGCGGCGTTGTATACATTTGATATTGATAAGTGATTGCCAGTAGAATCTTGTTGTTGTCACACGGCCCTACTTGGAACAACGATAGATCGCCATGTTTGGTCTTCTCAACATTAACAAACCAAGTGGTATCACATCACGCCGTGTCGTAGATTATGTTCAACGTCTTACGCGCCCCGACAAAGCGGGACATGCGGGCACGCTGGATCCCTTGGCAACTGGAGTCTTGGTTGTTTGTGTCGGTCCCGCAACGCGATTGGTCGAATACATTCAACGGATGCCCAAAAGTTACCGCGGGCGGTTTTTGCTCGGTCAGCAGAGTCCCACGGACGACATCGAAGGGGAAGTAACGCATATTTGTAATCCGCCGGTTCCCTCGCAACGTGCTATGGAACAGGAAGTGGCAAGATGGATCGGTACAATCCAGCAGCGCCCCCCGATTTTTTCCGCGTTGAAAGTCAAAGGTCGGCGATCTTACGATCTAGCGCGGGCAGGGCGTGCCGTAAGATTGCCACTCCGCGAGGTGACACTCCACGCGATGCGATTGGTTGAATATGTCTACCCAGAGTTGGTCCTCGACATTTGCTGCAGCAGCGGGACATACGTGCGCGCGGTAGGTCGAGAGCTAGCGGAAGCATTGGGCACGAGGGCGGTGATGTCGAGTTTGACAAGGACTGCGATTGGCGGTTTTCACCTGGAAGACGCTTGCGGACTGGATTCGCTCAGTCCAGCAAGTCTTGGCGGGCGGTTGCTACCGGCCCTTCGTGCTGTCGAAGGCATGCCGATGATTTCGTTAACTCCCGCGGAAGCAACGGAAATTTGTAATGGTCGGCGAATTGCCCGTGACGCATACAGCACGGCGACTGCAATTGTCGCCACCTATGAGGAGCAATTATTGGCCGTTCTCCGCAAGAGTGCAACAGATTGTCTGGTGCCCGCCAAGGTATTTCCTGTTTGTGAGCGATCCGTCCCAGACACCGCTAAAATAGTGCGGTAAAGGGAAATCTGGATCGCCATTTTTTTGCACCCACAAGGATCCCTTTAAAGTCTGGGCTACGGGACTGTAGTGCCCGCATAATCCCTACAAACGTTCATGGATTGATGAAAATCCACATTTCTAAGATCTGCTCCTACCAAAAAACATTTTTTTCAACCATGCGGTGCTAGACTTCCCGCGGGGATCTTGTGGGTAGGCAGATGGAAGAGTTGCCTCCGAGTGATTT
>JAUWIQ010000296.1 GCA_030605285.1 Planctomycetota bacterium | reverse complement strand
GTGAGCGGAACAAAATCAGTCACGGTGCGGCCCGGCGGCACGCGCTTCGGCCAGCAAATCGCCAGTGGCACCCGGACTCCGCTATCGTACAGATTGGCTTTGCAACGGGGAAAGGGCATGCCGTGGTCTCCGCTCACCACGACGAGGGTATTGTCCAACTCGCCTACTGCTTCCAGCCTGTGCAGCAACTCCCCCAACTCGCGATCGAACCGCTCGACCTCAAAATAGTAATCGGCCACATCCGAGCGGACCACCTCGGCATCGGGAAAGTGCCCAAAGAGATGTACCTGGGAAAGATCCATGCCCCGCGCCTTGCCGGTCCCCGCCTCGTAGCCGCGATGGGGATCGGAGGAACCGAACCAGAAGCAGAACGGTTGGCCCGCGGGCCGGTGCTCAAAAAAGGAATCGACGCTTTGGTAGGCGGTACCGGCGGGCTGGCCGTTGCCCGGGCCCCAACTCTTGCGGTAGGTGCCAACATAGTACCCGGCCTCGGCCAGCAACTTCGGGTACTCGGCGTAGCGACCCTGCGGCCAATCACAATGCAAATTGGCCCCCGCGCCGAGACGCCAAAAATCCTGCCCCGTGACAATCGCGCCCCGACTCGGTGTGCAGGAGGGGGAAGAAACATAGGCGTTGGTAAAAAGCACGCCCGCGCGAGCCACCCGGTCAAAGGTGGGCGTCTGGACGACCCGATCTCCATAGGCGGCGGCATGCGGCCAGCCCCAGTCGTCCGCAATCGCAAACACAATATTCGGTCGCGATGGATTTGCGCGCGCTGCGGATAGCCCGGGGTCTGCGGCCGTGCTGGGGCCCGCCAACAAGATCGCTGTCAGACACCAAGCCGCACTCAGACCGATCCGATCGCATTTCATAAATATCGCTCGCAATCCACGCAAGGGCATTTCAGGAACTCTTGTTTGAAAACCATCGTTTTGAAAAACATAGTTTTGAAAAACATCGTGCCCTGGCTTCCGACCAGAACCGTTTGATTCTCTTCGACCCTCACAGAATAACCATTCTGCAGGAAACCGTCTATCAAGACCTATTGCAAAAGGCCCGTGCTTCGCCTCGACTGAGTGCTGGGGGGAAAACAGCGCCCTGTTGCCTGCCGTTTCAGAAAGTCTAAATCGTGACCCCTTATGAAGTAGCGATTGCATGGCTCGTTGGCGGCTCAATCGTAATGTTCGTCGCGAGCTTGATTTTTCTACCCATCTTAGTTGTCCGGCTGCCCTGCGATTACTTTACGAACCACGCCGCCCCGCGATTCGCCAAGCGACGCCCCATCGTCCGTATTCTTTTGATCGTAAGTAAGAACCTCTTGGGGACTGTGTTGCTCGGCGGTGGCATCCTCATGCTCTTTCTGCCCGGACAGGGAATTCTGGCGATCCTCATAGGGCTCGCCCTGCTCGACATCCCGGGGGCGCAGCGAATAAAGATGCGTATACTCGGCCAGCCCAAGGTGATCGTCGCACTCAACAAGCTGCGCCGAATGGCCCGCCGGGATCCCTTGCAAACACCCTGCCCCCAGAGATCCCATCCGGACACGGGGCCTGATTCGCAAGAAGCCCTACATGGCAAAGGCGACCTCCGCTAACGACAGGCAAGCGGGCCGCTGGACCGTTGGGCTGCCCCCGCCTCCATAACCAGCAACTGCCGTTTGGTCCTGATCCCGCCCGCTGTAGAAAAGCCACCCAGGCGGCCACCCGCCGCCACCACACGGTGACAGGGAACTACCAACGGGGTGAAATTTTGTGCCATCACCCGACCCACCGCCCGCGCCGCGCCGGGCGAGCCGGCACGACGGGCCAGCTCCCCATATTCTAAAGTTTCACCGTAACGCAACGCGCGACAACGCCGGATGACACGCAGCGCAAAACCCTTCAGGTGATCTAAATCAACCGGGACATCCTCGAATTCCACCACTTCACCCGCGGCATAACCGCAGAGCCGCTTTACCAATCCGCGGAGCGGCTCACTAAGCTCGTTGGCTTTTTGGCAGAACGTGGCATCCTCCGCAAGATTGAGCATCGCGCAACGGGCCCCCATGCCCGAGCGGTGACCAAATGTCAACTGTCGAAGTGTCCCCTCCCTGCCCAGCAGGCCAAACCAGCCCAATTGGCAATCAAACACATGCAACTGCGGACAATCTACTGGCATGCGGTATAGAATCCTGCTACGCTGTATGTGGACGGCGGAACGATTCTACCTATTCCTATCGAGGTCGCAAATGTGGCCTCTGCTGGTTGATTACCACCTTTGTCTTTGGCTTCCAAGCACTGGAAATACCCGTCATGAATCCGTTCGGATCGTTTGGTGACGATTTTTACGTCAATATGACACTCAGCACCGAGATGCCGCTCCCGAGTAACCGGGAATCGGTGCTTCATTTCTTTGAACGGATTCAGAAACAGTATCCGTCCATGCGAAACTTTTATTGCCGGGAGAAGGGCGATTTTGTCCTCGAGGAGGACAAAGGACAGGGGCATTATCGCTGGAGTACGATCGATCAGCGACGTATCTGCTCTGGTTATGTCAATCCAGAATCGCTGGAAGTGGCACTTGCACAGCATCGGCTGGTTCTGGATATAGCGCCTTACATGCTGTCAGTGAGCCCGTTGGACTGCGAATCACTCGATCTGCTGTACGGCTTCGATTTCACTTACCGAGGCAACCACAACGGCCTCGTCGCCGATGCCTTGGGAATCAATGCCCCTTTGGAATATTTGGCCGAGCATATGGGTGGGACGGTCATCAATTACGAACCGTCCATCACACTCTCCCTCAACGATGATTGCCGTCTCCAGGGTCGCATGAATATCGAAACCCGCACCAACGAATTTCAGGTCCGTACCGGAGATTTCCCTGAGGAGCAACTGAGTGTCTATGTGACGGCGCGACAATACGGCAGCCTAGATTGCGAAACGACCTACGTCGAAACGATCGACCGCCTTGCCAAGATTTGCGAGGACATGATTGAGGGCCAAATAGTCGAAAACGTCCTCAGGCCTCTGGCCCGAGAGATTGCCCTGCGGTAGCCCCAGAAGCATCTCAAGCAGAGATTTCCCTTGATTGCCGCTGGCAGATTCGCGGGCTTTCGCCCGGGGACCACGAGTGCCCCTCGCTCCGCGGTGTAGGCAGACCAAGATGGGAACGGGTAAAAAACCCGATTCTATTCACTTTTCTTCGACCCCCCACGCCGGCCACGGCCCCCGCGCGAGCGCCCCGTACGCGATCGGCCACCCCGCCCACCGGAATTCGTCTGGGGCGACTTGGCCCGGGACTCCAAGTTGGTGGCAACAATCACCCCGACCGCCTCCTGCCAGGTCGTAATATTTCGATGGCTTGGTCGTCGCGGAGAGGCGTATTCTACCTCTTCGTCCGATTCCTCCTCAGCCGCTGTGAGCGCTTCAGTCGCTTTCGCCGCGCTCTCCGCTGGCAATTCGCTGGTGGCCTCGTCCGTTTTGGCGTGCCCCTCCGCAACGCGCCGATTGCCCCGACCACTCCGCCCGCCACGTTGCCCACGACGGCGACGTTTTCCGTTCTCCTGCTCTTCCTGATTCGCATTGCCGGAAGGCTCCGGCCCAGCCTCATTGCCGGAAGGCTCCGGCCCAGCCTCATTGCCGGAAGGCTCCGGCCCGGCCTCATTGCCGGAAGGCTCCGGCCCACTCGTCGCAGCTTCCGCAGCAGAAGTCTCTGGATCGGTCTCGACCCGATAGGTCGCAAAATCGACGGACAACTCGATGGTTTCCATGTCCCCAGTGTATTGCTCAATTTCCGGAACTGATTTTTGTTCTTCTTCTTCCTTCACCGCCACGCGACCCCCT
>JAUWIQ010000183.1 GCA_030605285.1 Planctomycetota bacterium | reverse complement strand
CGCTTCGTGGAACTTCTCTATGAGGCCGGCCTGCCTGGTCCCATGCTGAGTGTGTTGCTGGGCACGGTCGACGAATTGCTAGACCCGCTGGTGGCCGATGAGCGGGTCGATCTGGTGACCTTCACCGGCAGTACCCGGATTGGCAAGCAGTTGCCCAAGACGGCCGGTTACAAAAAACTTTGTCTGGAGTTGGGTGGCAATGCACCGCTGATCATTATGGACGATGCCGAAATGGATCTGGCCGTCACGCTCGCCGCCGAAGGATGCTTCCGCAACTCGGGGCAACGCTGTACGGCCGTCAAGCGGCTCTTGGTGCACGAAAAAATCCTTGCCGAGTTTACCAAACGATTTGTCGAGAAAGTCAAAGAGTATCCGGCCGGCGATCCGGCGGATGAGGCCACGCGGGTCGGCACGGTGATCGACGAACCGGCGGCGATTGAATTGGAAGAGCGCGTCAAAGCGGCCGTGGCCCAGGGCGCCCGAGTCCTTGCGGGCGGTCGCCGCGAGGGGGCACTGCTCGAGCCGACGGTGATCGCCGATGTACCGCGGGATGCCGAGATGGTGGTCGAAGAATCGTTTGGGCCTTTGGCGCCGATTCTTGCGGTCCGCGATCTGGAGGACGCGATTGCGGTGGCCAACAGTTCCCAGTTCGGTCTCTCCAGCGGGATCGTGACCCAGAATATGGATGCGGCCTTGAGGGCGGTCAAGGAAATTCGCAGCGGGACGGTCAATGTGAACCAGGTGCCTGGCTATCGGATCGAATGTTCGCCCTTCGGGGGCGTGAAAGATTCGGGACTGGGTATCAAGGAGGGTGTGATCGAAGCGATCAAGTTCATGACGACCGTCAAAACCTTTTCGCTGCCCTGGTAGGGTAACCTCCCTTATGCCAACTGCTCCCTCTGGTTTGAAGCGACCGCTGCTGCTGCGGACCGATGCCGAACTGGAGATGGGCGCGAGCGTAATGGACGAGCTCGAAGCGCTCTGCCGGATCAAAACAGCCCCCAGCGACGCCGAGGAAGTACTCGTCCAGGAGGCCGCAGATGCCGAGTTGATCTTCACCTGCTACGCTCCGATTACTGCCGCTGTGATTGCCGCGGCGCCCCGGCTGCGGGGGATCGTGAAGTACGGAGTGGGGGTCGACAGCATCGCTCTGGCGGCGGCAGCCGGGCGCGGGATCCCCGTGGGCCACGCGCCTGACTACGGCACCGAGACGGTGGCCGATCACGCCTTTGCGCTGTTGATTGCCGCTGCCCGGCAAACCCCGCGGGTGGATCGCGATATGAAAGCGGCCGGTTGGCTCTGGCCCGAGGAGAAATATTGCGGGGTCGATTTGGCCGACAAGACGATCGGGATTGTCGGCTTTGGCCGCATCGGCCGGGCGATGGCTCGCCGCGCGGCCGGCTTCGGAATGCGGCGGCTGATTTATGATCCCTATGTGCCGCCTGTCGAACCGACCGAATCCTTGGAGTTTGTCTGCTTCGATCGCCTTATCGAGCAGGCCGACTTTCTCTCGTTGCACTGTGTGCTGACCGACGAGACCCGCGGTATTCTTGGTGCAAACGAGCTGAAGAAGATGAAACCGACGGCGATTGTAGTCAATGTCTCGCGCGGACCGCTGATCGATGAGCAGGCGTTGGTCGCAGCGCTCGCCGAGGGAGAGATTGCCGGAGCAGGGCTCGATGTGTTCACCACAGAACCGCTCGTTCGCGACCATCCCCTCTTGGGCCTTGAGAACGTTGTGCTTGCGCCCCACTTTGCCTTTTATTCTTGCGAGGCGTACGAGCGGCTCGAGCAGGACTGCCTGGAAAAAATACGCGTACTCGTTGCCGGCGAGCTGCCGAGCGATGTAAAAAATGCCGATCTTTTGGCTGCGGATCAGGGGCAGGAGGGGCGTTCAGAACAGAGGGAAGAGGACCTCGGCTATCAGCCCGATGTGAGCGAGGGAGATATGAACCTTTCCCCGCATCGGCTGCAGTGGCAGCAGCAGCTCGGCGCTGAAAATCGCGCGCTTCTGGCCCGCGATAGTGAAGTCTTTATTCACCAGGCGCTCTCGACGCCCTGCCTGAGCGGTCTGACGGGAACGGAGGGTATTTATCTCGAAGACGTGGATGGCCGTCGCTGGATGGATTTTCACGGCAACAGTGCGCACCAGATCGGCTACGGACACCCGCACGTGAAGGCAGCAGTGCAGGAAGCGCTCGAACGATTGCCCTTCTGTCCGCGGCGCTATACCAATGAAACGGCCGTCCGCTTGGCGGAACGGTTGATTGAGATTGCACCTGAGGGTCTCAACAAAGTGCTCTTCGTCCCGGGTGGCGCAGAAGCGGTCGGGATCGCGATGAAGCTGGCCCGCTATGCCCCGGGCCGCCATAAAACAATTTCGATGTGGGATTCGTTCCACGGGGCGACGCTCGAAACCATTTCCATTGGTGGCGAGTCCCATTTTCGTGACCGGCTCGGCCCGCTTTTGCCCGGCTCTCTGCATGGCCCCTGGCCCGAGGTGGTCGAGGATGCCAGCGCGATCGAGCAATTGCTCTCGGAGCACGGCGATATCGGGGCGGTAATTGCCGAGCCGATTCGCTGCACCACCCTCGACGCGCCGCCGGTGGCGTATTGGCGCGAGGTCCGCAGGCTTTGCGATCGCTATGGGGCGCTGCTTATTTTCGATGAAATACCGATCGCCCTCGGCCGCACAGGGAGTTGGTTTTATTGTGAGCAGCTCGGCGTGGTTCCCGATATCCTGGTGCTTGGCAAGGGACTCGGAGGTGGTTTATTCCCGTTGGCAGCGGTGATCGCCCGCGCAGAATGCTGTGCCGTGGGCGAGCGTTCGGTGGGGCACTACACACACGAAAAAAGTCCGCTCGCCGCCGCCGCCGGATTGGCCACGCTCGAAGTCATCGAACAGGAGGGGCTGCTTGCCGCAGCAGGCACGTTAGGCTGTCGTTTGAGGGAGCAACTGCAAGACTTTGCCAGCAGCGAACCGCTGATCGGTGATGTCCGCAGTTTCGGTCTGGCAATCGCGGTAGAAATTTGTACCGAGCCACCAGGCTGTGGCGATGCAGCGGAGCGGATCCTCTTCGAGTGCCTCCAACGAGGCCTGAGTTTCAAAGTTTCGGCCGGCCGGGTCCTTACGCTCACGCCTCCGCTCACGATCACCCCGGATCAACTTGACGAAGCGGTATGCATCGTGAAACAATCGATTACTGCCGTTGCCGATCTGTTGCGCCAAACCCCGGTGACCGGCGACGTAGGAGAGACGCAATCGATTTCTTGAAAAATCATCCCAACTGAATCAGAACGGACACGTTTGATAACGGAGAATTGCTAGATGGATCCTTTGCCTCAAGACAAACCACTTTTTACCCCCGGACCGCTCACCACCAGTCTTTCGGTCAAACAGGCCATGCTGCGTGACCTCGGCTCGCGCGACAGCGAGTTCATCGAAGCGGTCCGGCAGGTCCGCGCCAAGTTGCTTGCGGTCGCCGGCGTTTCGGTAGAGTCCGGTTACGAAGCGATCTTGATGCAGGGCAGCGGCACCTTCAGCGTGGAGTCGGTGATCTGTTCGGCGATGCCGCCGGAGGGCAAGTTGCTGGCCGTGGTCAACGGGGCCTATGGCGCCCGGATTGTAAAAATCGCCCAGGTCTACGGGATTGAAACGGTTGTGCTGAAATACTGTGAGCATGAACTGCCGGCGGTGGAGGCCGTCGACAAAGCGCTTGCCGAGGATGCCGAAATCAAGATGGTGGTGGCGGTCCACTGCGAAACGACCTCGGGAATTATCAATCCGATTGAAGAGATCGGTGCGGTAGTGGCCCGGCACGATCGCTGTTACTTCGTCGATTCGATGAGCGCATTCGGTGCGGTCCCACTCGATTTTTCGGGGGCCAAAATCGACTTTCTCGTCTCTTCGGCCAACAAGTGTATTGAGGGGGTGCCGGGATTCGGTTTTTGCATTGCGCGCCGCGAGGCCCTGCTCGAGACGCGGGGTTGGGCCCGTACATTGAGCCTCGATCTGCTCGCCCAGTGGGAGGGTCTGGAAAAGAGCGGGCAGTTTCGCTTCACGCCCCCTACGCATGTGATCCTGGCGTTCCGGCAGGCGCTTGCAGAGTTGGAGGCGGAGGGTGGTGTGGCCGGTCGGGCTGCCCGCTACCAGGAGAGCCACCGCACGCTGGTCACGGGGATGCGGGCGCTCGGTTTCCAGGAATATGTCGATCCCGAGTTGCAGGGCTATATCATCACCTCGTTTCGCTATCCCGAGGATCCCAATTTTCAATTCGAGCGATTTTACGACCTGCTCAACGAGGCCGGGTTTGTGATCTATCCGGGCAAGGTGAGCGACGCCGACTGTTTCCGCATCGGCAACATCGGACGTATCGATAAGAGCGACGTCGAAGCGTTGCTCGAGGCCATTAAAGGCACGCTTGCGAAGATGGAGGTTGCAGAGGCGGGCACCGTGAACGCCGGAACCTAACGATGGGAGTCAAATCAAGGATGAATCGAGATTTTCGGTCCGTGCATTCTCAATCGTCCCACAGGACCGGGTTAGGCCCTCTCAAGGCTAACATAAGCCATTTCGGCCGTTTTGCTAGCTATACTTTGGTGGCAATCAATAATTGGCATTGTTGGATTTGTTGTTTTCCTCGAGGATGCGCCGCCCCATCGTGCATCTCTTGGAACGCATACGGTTCCTAGTACGAGAGGTTCGCAGTCCATTTTTACCAAAGAATTGCAACCAGAAGGAATACCCAATCCTGGTGTGGCTTTCATGACACTTATCCACCGGGAAGAAAGAACTCCAAAGATGCGTGATACCAAGCAATTATTTCAAGCAACGAAGAAGTACACCCAAGAAAGCGTTTTGCTTAGTTGGTGGCATGTTTTATCTACGATCATTATTCTCGCAAGTTTGCTCACCTTAGCCTGTGTCGGGCAGTCTCTCACTTTGCGCATCATCGCCAGCATCTCGGCGGGGTTTGTTACCACACGGCTTTTTGTGCTCTATCATGATTTCCAGCACCATTCAATTTTGAATGGATCAAAGGCCGCACAAGCCTTATTTTATATCTTTGGGATTGTGACAATGAACCCACCCAGTATTTGGAATCGAACACATAATCACCACCATAAAAACAATACCAAGACTTTTGGCGCGAGTATTGGGTCTTACCCGTTGATGACGATTGAATCGTATCAGAACTGTTCCACGAAGGAAAAGGTTCAGTATGCCGCATCGCGACATCCTGCCACCATTGCCTT
>JAUWIQ010000163.1 GCA_030605285.1 Planctomycetota bacterium | reverse complement strand
GCAATCGTTGCCGCCGATACAAATGCCGATCCCGGGCCACCTGCCGAGGGTTTTACCCTGTTTATCAACGCCCGGCTCATTCCCTCCGCACATTTTCTTCCCGCACTCCAGGCGTGGTGCAACAATCCTCAACCGGGCGTAGTGCGGTGTGGGGAATCGATTGCCGCAGCACTCGTGCAGAACAAGGTAGACGAGACACAATGCACCGATATGGGCTCCGTTGAAGATTATCTCACCAGCCAGGATCTAGAACCTCACGAGCTTGAGCTAACGCTGTTTGAATATCCCCACGAAATTATCAAATACCACCTCGAGATTTTTGCCGATAACCTTGCCCACCGGATCAATCGGGGCGGCTATCGGGAAACCGGCAGCCAATTGTTTCTCGCACCCGGCGCGCAACTACACCCCTCGGCAATAACCGACACATCCCAGGGACCCATTGTGCTCGAAGGCGGTGCTGCAGTAGGTCCGCACAGCCACTTGCGGGGCCCTCTTTTGATTGGAGCCAATACGCAAGTTCTGGAACATGCGGCTATCAAGAGTCACACTTCATCGGGAAAATCTTGCAAACTGGGTGGAGAAATCTCCTGCTCGATTATTGAATCGTATTCCAATAAGGCCCACCATGGATTTCTCGGCCACAGTTATCTTGGCAGTTGGGTCAATCTGGGCGCGGGCACGACGAACAGCAACCTTAAAAATACCTACGGTGAAATCCAGATGCGCTATGGCGAAGATCGCACTGCAACAGGCATGCAATTTATTGGCTGCATCGTAGGCGACTATACCAAGACGGCCATCAACACGTCGATCTTTACGGGCAAGACCGTGGGGGTATGCAGCATGCTCTACGGTTTTGTCACCGAAAATGTCCCCTCTTTCGTGAACTACGCGCGACAATTCGGCCAGACAACGGAAATGACGCCCCAGGTTGCGACGACCATCCAAGCGCGGATGTTTTCACGGCGGGGCATCCAAGCGAGAGATTGTGATAGGGCTCTTCTCGAAGATTTGTACAGCATGACGTCTGTGGATCGCGATTTGTTCGAGAGCAACCTGACCAAAGAACCACTCGTGTTTTGAGTCACGTATTCCCTGAACACCGTGACCGCGAAGTGGGAACGGCCGAAAAGCCTGCGAACAACTCGAGATTAAGAACCCGAGAAGGAATGGGGTAAGAATGAAAATCAGTAGCGCATATGGCCCGGGAAAGTTTGGCCTCTCCTTTGAGCTATTTCCCCCCAAGACAGAAAAGGGAGAAGCGGCTCTGTTTACGCATGTTGAAAAACTGATGGCTTTTCAACCAAGTTACCTTACTTGTACCTACGGAGCCGGGGGCTCGACTCGAGACAAAACCCTGGAGATCGTGGCCCAGGTCCGGCGGCAATATGGCTGCACCGTTGCCTCCCACCTCACCTGCGTAGGCCTCACCCGAGACAAACTCCTCGATTACCTTCAGGAGGCCGCGGCAAAAGACATCCATAACATCGTGGCCCTCCGCGGTGATCCACCGCAGGGGGCCAATGTGTTTGAGCGCGTGGAAGGAGGCTTGGAATACGCCGTTGATTTGGTGCACTTAATCCGCAGTGAAATGCCGGACTTTGGGATCGCCGTCGCCGGTTACCCCGAAACCCATCAGGAGGCCAAAAGCCCCCAGGCTGATCTGGAAAACCTCTGCCGTAAGGTGGATGCTGGTGGCGAGGTCGTGATCACGCAGTTGTTTTACGACAACCAGGACTTCTTTCGATTTTGCGATGCCTGTAGCGAGTTGGGAATTTCCGTCCCCATCGTTCCCGGGATTCTACCGGTTACCAATCTGGCTCAGATTGAGCGAATCACAAGCCTCTGTGGCGCATCGCTACCAACCCGATTTAAACAAGATTTAGATCGTTGTGGAGACGATGTCCAACAGCAATTCGATGTCGGGATCCGTTATGCCACAGAGCAGGTTCAGGAACTCATTGAACAAGGAGTTCCTGGCATCCATTTCTACGTACTCAATAAATCGGAAGCGACCGGAACCATTCTTGCCTCACTGCAAATACCGCAGCGCCCTTGAGTTTGCCAGTCCGACTGCGGGTCGCCTAGACCGGATCCACGAGAACCGCATCGGCCAAATCCGGGGTGTCCAAAAAGCTGGCCAACGTCTTGGTTGTCTGTGGTTGCTGGAGTTTCCGTACCGCCTTGGCCTCAATCTGACGGACGCGTTCACGGGTCACAGAGAAGATCTGGCCGACTTCCTCCAGGGTATATGTGTATCCATCCGCCAACCCGTAACGGAGCCGGATAATCTCGCGCTCCCGATAATTCAAGGCGCCCAAACAATCGTTGATGCGTTCCTTGAGTGCCTGCTGGTTCGTTTCATACAAGGGATCCTCATCCCGATAATCCTCCAGAAATTCTCCAAAATAATTTTCTTCCTGATCGCCAACCGGTTGATCGAGGGAGAGAGGCTGCCGCGACATTTTCATAATGCAACGGGTATCCTCGGGCGAAAGCCCCGAAGTACTCGAGATTTCCTCCGCCGTAGGCTGCCGGCCATTGCGCTGTACCAACTCTTGTGTCACAAGGCGCACTTTACTCATCGCATCCACCATGTGAACCGGCACCCGAATAGTGCGGCTCTGATCAGCAATCGCCCGGGTAACCGCCTGTCGGATCCACCAGGTGGCATAAGTCGAAAACTTATAGCCTCTTGCGTGCTCAAATTTTTCGACTGCCCGCATCAGTCCAGTATTGCCTTCTTGAATCAGATCCAAGAAGCTGAGGCCGCGATTGCGGTACTTTTTGGCGATCGACACAACCAGTCGCAGATTGCCGGCAGAAAGCACTCGTTTGGCCTCATCGTATTTGTCGCGACATGCGTAGACCTTACTCACGCGGTAATGCAGGCTGGAAGGTGACTCTAGCGTAAGACGCATCAAATAACGCAACTCGGCACGCAATGCCTCAATCGACGGCCCACCGAGCAGGGCCTCACCCTTGGCAACCATTTCGATTTGCTGCTTGAGGGTCTCCATGCGGTCGCATGTAGTGATCAACTTTTTAAATAAGGGCTGGAGTTTGGACTCTCTCAGCTTCAACTCTTCGATAAGCCGGACCACCTTGAAGCGCCGACGGATGAGCCGCCGCCAAGCTTCCCTGCGGTGCCCCATGCTTCGACTTTTGCTGATCACGATACGAAAATCCTCACGATTTTTTCCGAGCAGGTGGTCGATGGTCCTCAAGTTGGGTGGCAACTGCTGCATGATCCGCTTCTTCTCGGCCATGTTGGTTACCGAGACTTCGACCGTGCGATCGATTCGTAATTCACCGTTGCACACCTTCCTTAGCAATCCGGTAGCCGCCCTAAGCATGTAATCCGATACTAAGAGATGTTTCCGATAGTGAGTCTGTGTTGCCTCAATGGTGCGGGCAGATCGTATCTCCTCTTCCCGGGAAAGCATGGAGTGATCCCCCATCTGCATTAAGTACATGCGGATCGGATCATCTGTGGAGATCACTTTGTCCTTTGCCAAACGACGACGATCGGCGTACACATCGGCCTGATTGTCGTTACCTACGTCATTCTGTTGGCCTGATGGGTGAGTACCCCCATTTTTTCCTGGAACTCCATTGGTCTGTTTGGCGAAACCGGTTGACTTTTGGTGACGGCTATTTTTGCTATTCGTGACTCGGGGCACTTGTCGGGTCAAGGGAATCTCCTTCCAATCGTGACGTTGATCAGACTTTGGTCATGAACCCCAGCAGGCGGCTCGGGCCACCCACCGCGGCTAACCTGAGAAAAAGCAGATCGAGTGCCAAACCCTAAGCAAAGCAGCAAAGGAAAATCACAACTTCCTTTCAGTAAGTCACTTAGGGCTCTTGAGCCGAGGCCCGACGAGGCTCACGTTGATGCCGTAAGTCAACACGTTGGGCCCCATGGGGTTGTCTTTAGGCAACACGGTGAGGCCGAGAGCCCGCAAAATGGGCACTTGTGCGGCGTGTTTCGCACTCCCCCCAGGTCGAATGGGCAGGGGCCTTTGTCGTTTTCTGGAAATCGTCAGAATGAAGGGGTTCTAGTCTCCGCTTCGCAATCCCGCCCGCCGTATCGTCGAGAACCACTGGAAAACTTGCCATGGCCGAGACCAAGGAACTTTCTCTCCGCGAACTAACCAAAAGTATCCTGGCGGAGCAGGCAATACTTTCTCAGGGCGGTGGGGAAAAAGCGATTGCCCGTCAACACTCCAAGGGTCGTTTAACGGCACGCGAACGAATCGCGAAATTAGTCGATCCCGATACGGCAAGCTTGGAACTTGGTGCCTGGGCCGGTTGGCAGATGTACGATGAATATGGTGGAGCGCCAGGCGCAGGTGTCGTCGCCATGATCGCCACAATTTCTGGACGTCGGCATCTGATCGTAGCCAATGATGCCACGGTCAAGGCAGGCGCTTTTTTCCCCGCGACTACAAAAAAGCTGCTCCGTGGGCAACGGATCGGCCTAGAAAACCGTTTGCCGATTGTCTATCTGGTCGATTCGGCTGGCGTCTTCCTGCCCTTGCAGGAGGATGTGTTTCCAGATGAAGACGATTTTGGCCGCATTTTCCGCAACAACGCTGTGTTGTCGGCGGAGGGCATTCATCAGATTGCGGCCATCATGGGCAACTGCGTCGCAGGCGGTGGGTATCTGCCCGTATTGTGCGACAAGATACTCATGACAGACGGTTCAGGGCTCTACCTTGCCGGCCCGGCGCTTGTAAAAAGTGCCATCGGACAAGAGGTCTCGCACGAGGAACTAGGCGGGGCACAAATGCACGCACAAATGAGCGGGACCATCGATTTTCGCGAGTCGGACGACGAGGCCTGCCTCGAACGAATCCGACGTTTGACTGCCAACTTGTCTGTCGACTCCGACGTACCGCCATTGCCGTATACACGGATGGACCCGCTGCAGCCGACTCGGCCCGCGACGGACCTGTTGGATATTGTGAGCCCCGATCCACGCAAAGACTACGAAGTCCGCGACGTTCTCGATTGCTTGATCGATCATGATTCATTCGACGAATACAAGGCCGAATACGGTCAGAGCCTCGTTTGCGGTACCGCCCGCCTGGGCGGTTTCCCGATTGGGATTGTCGCCAACCAACACCACCTGGTACGTCCGGCAAGCGGACCAGTCCAGTTTGGTGGTGTTATTTACACGGACAGTGCCGACAAAACAGCTCGGTTTGTGATGACCTGCAATCAGGAATGGCTTCCTATTCTGTTTCTTCACGATGTCAACGGTTTCATGGTGGGGCGAGACAGCGAACAGCAGGGAATCATTAAGGCAGGTGCCAAACTGGTCAACGCCATGAGCAACAGTCGTGTTGCCAAAATCACGCTGCTGGTGGGTGGTTCGTTCGGCGCGGGCAATTATGCCCAGTGTGGGAAAGCTTATGATCCTCGCTTTGTCTTTGCCTGGCCGCCCGCCCGTTGTGCCGTAATGGGTAGCGAACAGGCGACTTCAACACTTCTCGATATAACCATTCGCAGCCTGGAG
>JAUWIQ010000130.1 GCA_030605285.1 Planctomycetota bacterium | reverse complement strand
TGACCGAGGCCAATATCGATAGACTTTGCAAAGCGATTGCCACCGTCCTTGATTAGCAATTTTCGAGAAGGGATGCTTCGCAGCGAAGCATCCTCTCCTTGTCCTGTTCGAGAGGGGTTTCACCACTCCATTGCCGGGAAAAGGTGTCTTGCCTCTCGATAAAATCAGGTTGTGCCGGTGGTTTAAGAATATTTCCCCCGTACCCGTTTGAAGTTTCCCTGGGGTGGGATTTTTGTTAGAACGACACGATATGCCTGCTGCTGTTGCGCAGCCCTTTCTCTGGGGTGCCTTGTTGTGAATATTCTTTTTGCCACGAGCGAAGTGGTTCCATTTGCCAAGACAGGCGGTCTGGCGGATGTTTGCGGCACGTTGCCCGTTGAGTTGGCCGCCTTAGGCCATCAGGTCACCGTCATTATGCCGGCCTATCGCGGCGTTGCGAATTGTGGTGTGCCGCTAGAGTCGATGGAACTCACCTTCGAGGTGCCGGTGGGTGGCAAGACCATCCAGGGTGGTCTACTTGTCGGTCAGTTACCGGGAAGTAAGGTGCCCATCTATTTTGTTCGCCAGGACGGCTACTACGATCGCGACGGTATCTACGGATACGGAGGAGTTGATTACGAAGATAATTGCGCACGCTTTGTTTTTTTCTCCCGCGCGGTTCTGGAGGTGATCCAGCGTTTGCAATGGGACGTAGATCTGTTGCATGTTCACGACTGGACGACTGGTCTGATTCCTGCTTATTTGAAAATCGAAGGGGCCGCTCTGCCGCAATTCGCCAGAATTGCCTCCTTGCTGACCGTACACAACGTGGCATATCAGGGTACGTTTTGGCATTGGGATATGCTGCTGACGGGGCTGGACTGGAAGTATTTCAACTGGCATCAGATGGAATTTCACGGCGATTTGAACTTTCTGAAAACCGGTTTGGTCTTTGTGGATGCCATCAATACCGTGAGCCCCCGCTACGCAGAGGAAATTCAGACTTCGCCATGGGGCTGCGGATTGCAAGAGGTGTTGGCCGAGCGCAAGAACGTGCTTTCAGGAATTATCAATGGAGTGGACTACGAAAAGTGGAACCCAGCAACCGATAAACATCTGGCCACTAACTATACGATTGCGAATTTCGTCGAGGGTAAGAAGATCTGTAAACGGGCACTGCAACGGGAATTCGGTCTGGCAGTCGCTGAACATTGTCCCTTGATCGGTTTTGTTGGCCGTTTAGCGGGCCAGAAAGGCCTGGATCTGGTGATTTCCGTGATTCGGGAGTGGGTTGCAGCGGGCGATCAGCAATGGGTATTTCTCGGTACCGGAGATAAAAATCTCGAGAACCAGTTACGTGAAATTGCGGCGGAGAACCCAGATCATGTCGGCGTGATTATCGATTTCTCAGAATCACTTGCGCACCGCATCGAAGCAGGTGCGGACATGTTTCTGATGCCCAGCGAGTATGAGCCGTGTGGTTTGAATCAGCTCTACAGCCTCAAATATGGAACGGTCCCGGTCGTTCACAAAACAGGGGGATTAGCCGATACCGTAGTCGATACGAATGAGGAAACTCTCGCTCAGGGTACGGCAACCGGTTTTTGCTTCGAGTCGCACACCGCCGCTGGCTTGGCGCGGGCATTACGTCGTGCCCAAGATTGTTTTATCGATCGGCGGGATCTGTGGTCTCAGATTGTCACCACGGGCATGCAACAGGATTGGTCTTGGGGCCAGAGCGCGGCCAAGTATAGTGAGCTTTATCAAAAGACCGCCGCGCGTCGGCAGACCGAGGTCCTCTCAGGCTGAGTTCGCTTGCGTCGCTTAGCATTTGTAGATCTTTTCGCGACCGACCTGTACGCCAGCACAGGCATTTCGTGTGTCGACAACCAGCGGTGCGTGTTGGACAATGAAGTCATAATCGTAGGCGGAATGATCCGTTGCGATCAAGACACAGTCTTGCTCCGCGAGGTATTCTGCTGTCAGGGGTTGGCTTTCCAGATTCGGGACGTCATGGTGCCGCATCTGTGGTAGTTGGGGGATATGTGGATCGTTGTAACTAATGATTGCTCCGCCTGCCGCGAGAAGTTTCATCAGTTCGAATGAGGGACTTTCTCTGGGGTCGTCAACATCCTTTTTATAGGCAACTCCCAGCAGAGAGACGCGGCTGCCACGAAGTGGCTTCTGTTGCTCGTTCAACACATGGACGACACCGGCGATCACGTAACGGGGCATACTGTGATTGACTTCACCCGCCAACTCGATAAACCGCGTGGACATGCCATGTTTACGCGCTACCCAACTTAGATAGAAGGGGTCGATGGGGATACAGTGGCCTCCCAGTCCCGGCCCCGGATAAAATGCTTGATATCCGAAGGGCTTTGTTTTTGCCGCATCGATCACTTCCCAGATGTCGATCCCGAGTCGGTCGAAGAGGGTTTTCAACTCGTTGACCATGGCAATATTTACGGATCGATAGGTGTTTTCTACGATTTTGCAGGCTTCTGCTACCTCAGGACTTGATACGGGCACCACCGACACCACTGCCTTGCCATAAACCGCTTGGGCCAGTTGTTGGCTGGCTTGATCGATTCCGCCGACGACCTTAGGAATGCCCTTCGCAGAAAAGTCTGGATTCCCGGGATCCTCCCGCTCAGGACTGTAGGCGAGGAAAAAATCTTCGCCTACGCGAAGCCCGCTCTGTTCAAGAATCGGGAGCAAAACGCTTCGTGTGGTTCCAGGGTAGGTGGTGCTTTCCAGAACAACCAATTGCCCAGGCCGAAGATTTTCCGCGATAACCCTTGCCGTGGCTTCAACGTAACTGAGATCGGGGTCTCGACTTTCGGTGAGTGGCGTGGGAACGCAGATCAACAAGACATCGGCTTCTGACAATCGCGTCATGTCCGCAGTGGGCACGAGGAAATGTTCGTTGACCAGTTCGTCAATCCGCGAGGACGCAATATGCCCGATATAACTTTCTCCGGCCAGAAGGAGATCAATTTTTTTCTGATCGACATCAAAGCCTAAGGTCCGAAAACCCGCTATCGCAAAGGCGTCGATCAGTGGGAGGCCAACATAACCGAGGCCAATGATGCCAATGCGCATCGAACCATCTTCGATGGCACTCGTGAGAGAAGTATAATGATCTTGCATGTTGAAATACCAGGCGATTGAATTGCATAGAAATAGAATAAAGGATTTTTAGGATACCGGGCCAAGTGTGTCTAGTCGGTCTTGTCCGCCCGTCTGCATCCAGGCATTGTACGGGAGACGAGAAGAATGTCAGGGTTTGCGTACCTGGAGAAACAAATTGCTGCCAGTCGCCTCCGAACCGAGGCGCTGGCAGTTTGAAGGAATTCCGGCATTCAGGGCCAGATCTCTCATCTCCGCTGGTGTCCGATAGGTCAGATACCAGTTGCCAATCCACTCCATGTAGGTGCGCGTTGGGTGACCCGGTATGAAATTACCAACCAGCAAATAGCCTTCCGGTCCAAGTTGATCCCAAAGCAAACGCAAGAGATCGGTCGCCACGTCATTTTCAAGATAGTCAAAAAACCCAATACAAAGGAGGAGTTGGGGGTTGCCGATCCGTTCGGCGGATGTGGGCTTTTCTGCCAAACGCGAGAGATTTTCCCGATATGTGTGGACCTGTTTTGGGTTCATTACCTCCGTGACGGAATGTTCCGCGTAGTTCAGACTCTGTTGGTCGAGATCCAGTAATGTCACATCGAGTGTGCCCCGGGCTTTCTTGGGCAGGATTTCAATTCCGCGGCGAATGTCCAGGCCGGGACCACAGCCAATGCTGACAATCGGATATTGCGATGCCCCCTTTCGTAAACAGTCGGCGACCAGCATGGAAGCCACCAACTCGGTCCGGTTCCGCACGGCAGTGGGCGCCGCCTGATGTAGAAAGAATCGATCGAAAATACGACCAAGTGGATCGCTGCTGCACGTTTCGTTAATGATTGCTTCGAGTAATTTGTAATCGCCAGCATAGCCTAATGGTTTTTCTCTGGCGCGGGTCTGCAGCCATCCAGTCTGGAGCCAATTGCCAGCCATTTTCCAGAGTATCGTACTCGGTAGCTGATTGGACGATCCCCAGCAGCCTGTTGAGGCGAGTTGGGAAAGGCAATTCGAAACGGCGGCTTCGACGAGCGTGCCGGCGAGCGACTCATCTGCCCAGTCGTGGCTGGCAACCTGTGCCGATTGCAGGGCCGAGGCGAGTTGTTCCGCCGCCCTGGCGGTGATTCGCTCGATTTCTGCCGCGGTACAGCAATTTTGATCAGGATGCCAAACTGGAAGCAAGGACATCGATCGAGACCTCCTTTCCTATGCTGTTTCTGTCGTTGCTGGGCGTGCCGGAACGATTTGGACTGCATTCTGGCAGGGGTTTTGGACGAAATTCAATGAGGGTCCCCAGGTAATAAATATTCAACACGCAGCGAGAGGAAAGTCACCTTGTCCATTCTGAGTCAATTCAAAGTTTTTCACCGCGTCTATTTTTCTCAGCCGAAGTCGGACCGGGTGCTCTATCGGGCTGTCAGACGGCAGCGGGTAACCTCGATATTAGAACTTGGAATTGGCGATCTCGATAAGGCCTTACGGCTGATTACCATGGCCGGGCAAATCCAGGCGGACCCCACCCGGATAACGTATACCGGAATCGATCTGTTTGACGCCCGTGGTGCCGATCTGGAACCGCTCCATCTTAAACAGGCCCACCAGTGCCTGTCTCGCAGCGGTGCGAAAATAAAACTAGTACCAGGTGATGCCGATGAAGGTCTCACACGTACGGCCAATGCGCTTTTGGATACGGATCTCGTGATTATACACAGGTCCCAAACATCGGATCGATTTTCGAGGGTTTGGTTCTATCTTCCTCGCATTTTGCACCAGGGGACGGAAATCTTCCAGGAGGAGTCCGTTGAGGACGATGACCCGTCGCCCGCATATCGATCGATTTCTCATCAGGAGATTCACCAGAGGGCCCAGTCCTCTGTGGGGCAGCACGTGGCCTGAGTTGGGACGGAAAATTGAGCCGTGCCTGATCTGGAACGGCCAGCCAACTTCAAAATTGGGTTGGTTGCGGGTATACTATTTCGTTTCTCGTAGTATCGCTTGTTTGTGCCCGCGGATGCTGCAGCCTGAACCTTCTCTTCCATCGTTTTTACATGTCTGCATTCATCGCTTCCCGTATTTGATTTCCGAACACTGATGCCCTCTTCTGAAGATTCCACGATATCTGTCTCCAGGACCCTTTTTGAAAAAATCTGGGACGATCATGTCGTGCATGATGAGGCGGGGCAGCAGACTCTGCTCTATATCGACTTGCAGCTGGTGCATGAGGTGACCAGTCCGCAGGCCTTTGAGCAACTCCGGCTCGAGGGTCGCAGGGTGCGGAGGCCAGAGTTGACTGTGGCGACTCCAGACCACAATGTGCCAACCTCGGACCGATTACTCCCGATTGCAGATGAAATCTCTCGAACCCAGGTCGATACCCTGCGAAAAAACTGTCAGGAATTCGGATTCGCATGTACGATCTACAGGATCCCGAGCAGGGTATTGTGCACATTATCGGTCCTGAACTTGGACTGACGCAACCGGGAATGACAATCGTTTGCGGCGACAGCCACACCTCAACCCATGGAGCTTTTGGCGCACTCGCCTTTGGGATTGGCACCAGCGAGGTGGAACATGTCCTGGCGACCCAGACGCTGCGAGGGTTCAAACCAAAAACATGTCAGATAGGTGTGGAAGGTGTCTTGGAAAGTGGGGTCACCGCCAAAGATCTCGTGCTCTACATTATCGGGCAATTGACGACCGCGGGCGGCACGGGCTACATCCTGGAGTTTACAGGTAGCGCGATCCGCGATTTGTCGATGGAACAACGGATGACCGTCTGCAATATGGCAATTGAAGCGGGGGCTCGCGCGGGCTTGATTGCCCCGGATGAGACGACCTACGAATATCTACGAGGAAGAGAATTTGCCCCCAAAGATTTTTCGGCAGCGATCGCGCGCTGGCAGAAGTTGCCAAGCGATCCAGGGGCTGTGTATGACCAGATTGAGCAGTATGCTGCGGTCGATATCCCGCCGCAAGTTACTTGGGGGACGAATCCCGGGCAGGTAGTTTCCGTGGGAGATCGAGTACCGGACCCCACCGGAGT
>JAUWIQ010000384.1 GCA_030605285.1 Planctomycetota bacterium | reverse complement strand
GTTGGCAGTGGCTGCGCGCTATGTCTTCAGCAGTAAAATTTTTGATTACCTGGAACGAACGCAACCGGGGAAAAATAATGAAATCCAACTCACCGATGCGATCCGGATGCTGATTCAGGATGGGGGCCGCGTCCTGGGAGTGCGACTACCCAAAACAGAACGCCGCTACGACATCGGTTCCTACGAACGCTACTTTGAAGCCTTTGCCGAATTTGCTCTGGCCGATCCCGACTACGGACCCGCCTTCCGGGCTGCGATGAAAAAATTGCTCTAACGGTCGATTGAGGAAAAGTGCTGGATGGAATTAATCCGTAAAAAAGCGTTTGCTCGAGCGGGACTGATCGGCAATCCATCGGACGGCTACCACGGCAAGACCATCTCGATCGGCCTGGGGAACCTCTGGGCTCAGGTCTCACTTTATGAGTGGGAACAGGTTGAGATTATCTGGAGCCAGGAAGATCGCAGTCGCTTCGATTCGATCGAGCAGTTGGCAGACGACGTGGTGTTGCACGGCTACTACGGTGGGGTACGGCTTGTGAAAGCGACCATCAAACTGTTTGTCGATTATTGTCGGCGCGAAAAAATCAAGCTGCACGATCGTAATTTTTCGGTTCGCTACGAAAGCAATATTCCGCGTCAGGTCGGACTCGCCGGTTCAAGTGCCATCATTATTGCCACCTTCCGCTGCTTGATGGAGTTTTATGACATTCAGATTCCCCTCGAGGTGCAGCCTTCGCTGGCGCTCGCGGTCGAGCGCGAGGAGTTGGGCATCGGAGCGGGCCTTCAGGATCGCGTGTCGCAGGTGTATCAGGGTGCGGTGTTCATGGATTTTGGCGAAGAGAAGATGCGTGAAAAACAGGGTTTCGCCTGCGGGCATTACGAACCGCTCGATGTCGAACAGTTCCCCCCACTTTATGTTGCCTACAGCACAAACGAGAGTGAACCGACCGAGGTGGTCCACAACGATCTACGAACGCGCTACGAGCAAGGCGATGCAGACGTGATTGCGGCCATGCAACAGTTTGCACAAATCACCGTGGCGGCGCGGGCCGCAATTGCGGAAGGCGATGTGATGGGCTTCGGAAAGTTGGTCGATGACAACTTCAATCTGCGGCGAAGCATTTGCAACGTAGCTTCCGGCCAAGAGAACATGGTTCGGATGGCCCGTGAGGCTGGGGCGACCGCAAAGTTTGCCGGTTCGGGGGGTGCGATCATCGGCACCTTGCCTGAAGAAGCCACGTTTGCCCGACTCGAAGAAACGCTCACTCCGCTCGGCTGCAAAGTCATTCGACCGGTGTTTGTGCCTTCACTCGCTTAAGGCAGTCCGGTCAGTCCTCATCGCCTTCTAGCCGGAGCGACTGCTGGTGTGCTACAAGAGCATCGCGGTTTTCGTGACTCAAATCCGGGTATCGTGGGGCCATATCTTCGAGGGTCTTATGTAAAATCTGTGCTACCTGGACCCGCATAAACGGTTTGTCGTCTGCGGGAATGGAATACCAGGGCGCCCACGGGCGGGAGGTGGCGTTCAAGGCCGCCTCGTAAGCATCCATATACTCCGCCCAGTACTCCCTCTCGGCCAGGTCCGAGGAACTAAATTTCCAGTGACTCTCCGGCTTGGTAATGCGACGACGAATTCGTTTTTCCTGCTCCTCGGGACTCACTTGGAGAAAAAATTTGATGATTCGTGTACCGGCACGCGCTAAGTGTTTCTCATGGTCGCGGATGCTCTCGTAACGATGTTCCCATATTTTCTCGAGAGATTCGTAGGGGGGCAGCCGCTGAGTGCCGAGAAATTTCGGATGCACCCGGACGATCAGAACCTCTTCGTAATAGCTTCGATTAAAGATGCCAATCTTACCGCGTTCCGGCATCCTCTGGGAGGTTCTCCAGAGAAAGTCATGGTCCAACTCACGGGCAGAAGGCTGCTTAAAACTAAACACCTGGCAGCCCGCGGGATTGAGGCCACGAAGCACTGCACGGATTGTTCCGTCTTTGCCTGCCGCATCCATCGCCTGGAAGACCAAAAGCAGCGCTTGACGATCTTCTGCGTAGAGTATCTCCTGCAGTTTATCCACAGCAGCTACTTCAGCCTTTAGCCGTGCCTTCAAATCCTTGCGAGAAGGACTACCCTGCGGGGGCCGAGTATCCGCATGTTTGATCTTAAAGGAACCGTCAAAGGGCACGCGATAAGAGTTTTCTACAGGGTTCCACATACTCGGTTCTCCGGGGTGGAACACCATTCTACGCTGCCAGACCCATCCTCCGGTAGAGTGCGTCAACGGTTCAGTGGCTGTTTTCCGCACGGCTTTCCGCACGGCGCGAAATCTGTGCGAAATCTGTTTTTAGCTATTTCTCAGAGCACCGCAATGCGATGCCTGCATGAAACACCGCACCCACTTTGAGGGCTCGGAAAAATATCCGCAATCCCAACAAAACAGCACCGACATCTGCGCTCTCGATTGACGCCGCTTGAGGGGCGGTGGACAATGTGGGCGGCGACTGAAAAAGAAGATTCCTGCAAGATCCAAAAGGCCATCGTATGTCCGGTAAACGGGGCCAAGCTCGTAGAATCACCCGTCGGCGGCTCTTTGAAGCAACCGCCGGCGCAGGCCTTGCCCTTCCGCTCGCAGGAATCACCGGCAATGTCTCGGCGGCGGCACCTAAAAATCGTAACGATCTGGGCGCCGAGGAGAACGCGCGTGAGGGCACCCGTGAATGGATGCTCACCAGAGCACTGGTCGATCAGGAAAACCGCAGGCGAAGTTCGCGGATCGAAGGCTATGCGTCAAAGCCAAGCGCGAGGCCCGGTGAGACAATCGAATTGAAAGTGAGTACCCGACCCGCTTCCCCGTTCACGATCGACATCTACCGTACCGGCTACTACCAGGGCCGAGGCGGCAGGCACATGACGCGGCTCGGCCGCTTTGAGGGGACACCGCAAGAGGAGCCCCCCGTGGGCGAAGCGCGACTTCGTGAGTGCCAGTGGGAAACCTCGGCTGAGCTCACTATTCCCGCCGACTGGCTCAGCGGGGTCTATCTGGCCAAACTCACTGCCGAGAAAGCAGGTGCGCAAAGCTAGATGATTTTTGTCGTCAGCGACGATCGGGAGTGCGATTTTCTCTTTCAAGTGAGCGATGCATCCTGGCTGGCCTACAACCTCTGGCCCGGCGATTATTCG